>CAVBFA010000129.1:0-10553 GCA_963594595.1 Oscillibacter sp.
AGTAAGCGCCTGTCTTGGGGCTCTTTACCATCTTTATAACCTTTGTATATGCGCGACCATCGTTTGAACCATCACGAAGGGTGGCGACTGCTTTCTTTGCCATTTTCTAATGTATTTTATTAGATTATTTAATTTCTTTGTGGAGAGTCATTCTCTTGAGGATAGGGTTGTATTTCTTCAGCTCCATTCTCTCAGGAGTGTTCTTGCGGTTCTTTGTCGTTACATAACGACTTGTTCCCGGCATTCCGCTCTCTTTCATCTCAGTGCATTCAAGGATTACCTGAACGCGGTTGCCTTTAGCCTTCTTTGCCATTGTATTATTCTCCTATAACTTTTATATCCTTCCAATCACAATAGCCCTTAGATACAGCCATCTTGAGAGCTGCATCGAGACCAGCCTTGTTAATCAGACGAAGACCTGCAGCACTAATCTTCAGACTAATCCAGCACTGCTCTTCTACATAATAGAATTTCTTATTAAACAGATTTACGTCAAAGCTGCGCTTTGTGCGATGCTTTGAGTGGGATACGTTATTACCCATCTGGGCTTTCTTTCCCGTGATTTGACAAATTTTAGACATTTCTATCTACGTTTTTTGTTGTTTCCTTTTGATACTTATTCCAAACAGGGTGCAAAATTACAAACTTTTTCCGATTTAGCAAAGTTTTCCTACTCCACAGTTATTAAATTAAGTTTTTTTTACGTTTAAACGCTACCAATACATAACTATTCAAGTTATCAGGCGATTATAACCCTCTGAACGGAATGGCGGATCATCATAATGGAGAAAAGTATATTGGAGAAAAGCCGCCGTCAATAATCGTATATCGCAGTAGCCCCACTTGTTCTTTTCAAGCCTGCGCATCACAGACGAGGAGAATCACACCTCTACGGCGGATATCGTAACGTCGGTAAACTGGTCCATATAATCTATGACGCGCAGCTTGTCGTTCGACCCTCGCTTGACTTTAAGGTGAAGGTTAGCCTCAAGGAATTCGCCCTGCGAGGTGCGCCTCTCCTTTATCTCATACGACCTCACGTCCATGCCGTCGTGTCGCATTTTGGCTATAAGCTGGCGGATGCTCTCTATCGAAGGAGCCGAAAAGGACAAATCGACCACAGTAGAGCCGAGCTGCGGAATCAGGGCATTTATCACTTCGAGACCGAACAACACCATCACCGTGGCTATTGTGGCAGCCAGATACATTCCCGTGCCACAAGCCAGTCCTATGGCAGCCGTCACCCACAAGCCGGCTGCCGTTGTGAGTCCACGCACCACGTTCTTCTGAAAGATGATTGTTCCAGCTCCGAGGAATCCGATACCCGAGACGACCTGTGCCGCCACACGTGACGAATCCTTCAGGTCGAAGCCGAAACCGAACTGCGACACCACGCAGAACAGCGCACTGCCTAACGCTACGAGGAAATGGGTGCGGAATCCTGCCTCCTTGGCTCTATATTCCCTCTCTATGCCTATCGCTCCTCCCAATACGAGAGCGAGCGAAAGACGGATGGTCAAATCTACGTATGAAGCTTCCATAACTGGTATCAAGTGTTTATCAAATCAAAGCCTGCCACAAGCGCCATGGCGGGCATCCAGATGCAAATTTACTAATAATCGGGAACAATACAAACTTTCAGGGCAGGAAAAAGCTTGACACAGGAGACAAGCGATTCGAAAATTGCGTTTCCATCGTAGGAAATGCTTTTCCATCTGCAGACCTTCCAAATTTTGCTGTAGGCAGGATGACCGATGAAATCATGCAAAAAGCCAATATACGGATGAGCATTGAGCATAACCGCATATTGGCTTAAATCATTATATTCCACAATAGTCTGCAGGATTCTGCCTGCAGGTGTTGCTTCTATCAATCCAGGTTGAGAGACTTCTTGATTGCCTCTATCTTTTCATCGGCAGCCTTGCTGCAGCGCTGGTAGCATCCTGCACAGTTCATCTTGTCTTTCACTTCAAGATAGAACTTGATTTTCGGCTCTGTGCCGGAAGGGCGCACGCTGACCTTGGTGTTGTCGTCGCAGAACCACTGGAGCACGTTACTCGTTGTCGGCATATCGAGTTTCTCCACGGTTCCGTCAGCCTTCTTTGCCTCCAGGGTCTTGTAGTCTTTCCAGAGCACCACCTTGCTGCCTCCGAGTTCTTTAGGAGGATTGTTGCGGAAGTTCTCCATCATCTGCTTGATTTCATCGGCTCCGCTCTTGCCCGGGCGAACCACATTGACTGTGAATTCCTTTGAGAATCCGTATTCGAGATAAATCTGCATGAGCAGGTCGTAGAGAGTCTTGCCCTGGTCTTTTGCCCATACTGCGATTTCACAGATGAGACAGATTGAAGCAGGAGCGTCCTTGTCTCTCACCTTGTCGTAAGGCAGGAAGCCGAAGCTCTCCTCTCCTCCTCCGATATAGTCTTGCTTGCCCTCAGAGATGGCTATTTCGCGTGCAATCCACTTGAATCCGGTGTAGCAGTCTCTCAGTTCCACATTGTTCTTCTTTGCTATCTCAGCTATGACTTCTGTCGTCACGATAGTCTTCACGAGATAGTCTGTAGGCTTCAGCTTGCCCAGTTTTTTCTTGTTTTCTATGATGTAGTAGCAGAACATCATGCAAGTCTGGTTTCCGTTGATGATCACCCACTCTCCCTTGTCGTCGCGGCATACTATAGCGAGGCGGTCGGCATCAGGGTCGGTGGCCACCACGAGGTCGGCGTTGAGCTTTGTACCGAGTTTCATTCCGAGAGTCATTGCCTCAGAATTCTCCGGGTTCGGCGACACTACAGTAGGGAAGTTTCCGTCTACCACCATCTGTTCCGGCACTACGTTGATGTTCTGAAATCCCCATGAGCGCAGACACAGAGGCACTATCACCCTACCCGTTCCGTGCATTGGCGAGTACACTATATTGAGGTCTTTCTGACGGTTGATTACGTCCTGGTCTATCATTGCCGTGTGAACTGCCTGCATGTAGTCATAGTCCATTTCTCCGCCGATTATCTTGATGAGGTCTTTGTTGGCTTCCGCCTTCACGTCTTCCATCTTCACCTTGTTCACCTCTTCGATGATACCTGTGTCGTGTGGCGAGAGCACCTGTGCTCCGTCGCTCCAGTATGCCTTGTATCCGTTATACTCTTTAGGGTTGTGCGACGCCGTCACGTTCACGCCTGCCTTTGCTCCGAGTTTTCTTATGGCGAAAGATATTTCCGGTGTCGGGCGCAGGCTCTCGAAGAGATAAACCTTAATGCCGTTGGCTGAGAATATTGCAGCCACGGTCTCGGCAAAGAGTCTGGAATTGTTTCTGCAGTCGTGTCCTACCACCACGCTGAGTCCCTTTTCGCCGGGGAATGCCTTGAGGATATAGTTTGCGAATCCCTGTGTCGCCATTCCTACGATATATTTGTTCATGCGGTTTGTTCCGGCTCCCATGATGCCTCTCAGTCCGCCGGTACCGAATTCCAGGTTCTGATAAAAAGCGTCAATCAGCGCTGATTTGTCTTCAGCGTCGAGCATAGCCTTGACTTCTGTGCGTGTTTCTTCGTCGAAAGCCGGAGAAAGCCACTGCTGGGCTCTCTCTTCACACAGTGCGATGAGTTCTTTGCTATTTTCCATAATTGCTATTTTGTTTTAGATTATTGTTTTTAGACTGTCAGAAAGTTGCCGTCTCCGAAGAGTGGCTGTAAACATGCCTATTGCAAAGATAGTGTATTTTATCCAAGTAGAAAAACAATTACGCATGCATTATTCAAAAAAAATGCAAAAAGAAAGGGTGCCCCGCATTTCTGCGAAACACCCGGGATGCATCATAGTATATAAAGGTTAGTTTCGTCAAGTCAGCCCTGCGCTTGCTCTTGGGGCGTCGGCACACGATTTCCCGTGCCATATTTTGCCCTGTCGAACTCGGGATGCTTGTTATACTCTTTTTAGATAGTGGCCGGCAACAGACTCCCGGCCTGTATATATTCAGACTCTTTAGGAAACCTTTGATTGAGATTTTCTACTCTATATTCTTCGCAATCATAAATGTATATGCTTGGTTGTTGAATAAACTAATTCACACCTATATATATAAATGTATTTATGTTTGTGTAATGCAAAGATACACCAAATATCCAAAACACCAAACATTCTTCAAGTATTTCACTATGATTAGTGTAAAAACGTAACTATATTTGACTGATAAGGCAAATAAATTTACAAAGCTATTGCAAAAAACAAAATCCAAGCAAGCCCTAACGAACGATTTGGGATAAAACAGACAAATGGAATTCTACCGACATTGGGATATTTACGAAAAAAGGACGAGGGGCACATTAAAACACCCTTCGTCCTTAGAAGCAAATATCAATTTGGGCTGACAGACTTCGCCAGTCTCTTATGACCAGAAGACAATCTGTCAGAATCCTTTATTCTTACAGGATAGTCTTCACAGCCTCGAGCATACCCTTCTCCTGGATGAGGTCGAGGTCTTTCTTGACGAGCTCTGCAAGTCCCGGAACGGTCTTGTTCAGATCCTCGTGCCAGATGTAGTCGAAGGCGAGCACGCCTTCTGCCACCTTCTGTGTGTCGCCTGTAGCCCAGAGCTCCTGCAGCTTCTCGATGATCTTTGCGTCATCGTTTGGCTTGATTTCAGCTCCGTCTTCGCGCACTCCACCCTTATAGTATGTGATGATGGCAGCCAGACCGAACACGAGTCCCTGTGGGAGTTCTCCCTTGCGCTCGAGGTAAACCTTCACTCCTGGCAGGTCGCGTGTCTCATACTTAGGGAATGAGTTGAGCATGATGCTTGTCACCTGATGGTCAACGAATGGGTTCTCGAAACGCTCCAGCACGTCGAATGCGAACTGCTGCAGCTCGTCCATAGGCAGGTTCAGAGTCTGCATGAGTTCTTCGAACTGCACTTTGTGGATATACTTGCCGAGCACAGGATGCTCGCAAGCGTCGCGCACGATGTTCACACCGCTCAGATAAGTTACAGGGCTCAACACTGTGTGAGGGCCGTTGAGCAAAGTCACCTTGCGCTCGTGGTATGGCTTCTCGTTGTCTGTGATGAGCACGTGGAGTCCTGCCTTGTCGGCCGGGAACTCTTCCTTCATCTGCTCCACTGTCATGTTCTCTGCCTTCTCGATTACCCAGAGGTGGAAGCTCTCAGCCTTTACTACGAGGTTGTCCTTGTAGCACACCTTCTGCTGGATTTCGTTGATGGTGTCGCGTGGGAAGCCAGGCACGATGCGGTCTACGAGTGTAGCGCAAACGAAGCAGTGGTCAGTAAACCAAGCCTTGAATCCCTCGTAGTCTGCACCCATGTCCTCTTTCCAGAGTTCGATATACTGATAGATGCATTCCTTGAGGTGGTGTCCGTTGAGGAAGATGAGCTCGCAAGGCATGAGGATCATACCCTTTGTAGGGTCTCCGTCGAAGAACTTATATCTGTGGAAGAGCAGCTGCACGAGCTTGCCTGGATATGAAGATGCAGGAGCGTCGGTGAATTTGCAGCTGTCGTCGAAGGCTATACCTGCCTCTGTGGTGTTAGAGATGATGAATCTCATCTCCGGCTGCTCAGCGAGAGCCATGAAAGCCTGGTTCTGTGAGTATGGGTTGAGGGCACGACTGATTACGTCGATGCGCTCGAGTGTGTTTACCGGCTGTCCGTTTTCCTTTCCCTGAAGGTTCACGTGATAGAGGCAGTCCTGACCGTTGAGCCAGTCCACCATGCCGCCTGCCAATGGCTGAACCACTACTACAGAGCCGTTGAAGTCTGTCTTCTGGTTCATCTTCCATACGATCCAATCAACAAACGCACGGAGGAAGTTTCCTTCGCCGAACTGGATGATTTTCTCTGGCATTACACTTTTTGGTGCAGTCCTTTTGTTTAAAGCTTGCAATTTCTTCATGATTTGTATTTAGTTAATTGATTATTAGTTTTCAGATTTAATTGCCGATTTCAGCTTTCCGTATTTGAAATCCTCTGCAAATTTAATGTTTTTATAATAAGCCGACATGGATTTGCAATCTTTTCGTCGAAAAAAATACGAAAAGGTTTGCGCAATCCATGCCGCCTGTCCTCTTGCCGTTACATGGCAAACACGTTGAATCCTCCGTCTACCACGGCCACCGTGCCTGTGACGAACTTCGCCGCGTCGCTCATCAGATAGTGTATCGTGCCGCAGAGTTCCTCCGGGTCGCCCATTCTTCCGAATGGAGTCTGATGTATCACGTCTCTGCCTCGCTGCGTGTATGTTCCGTCGGGATTGGTGAGCAGGTTGCGGTTCTGCTCGGTGATGAAGAATCCCGGGGCTATGGCGTTCACTCTTATTCCCTCGCCGAATTTCTTTGCGCATTCAGTTGCCATGAATTCGGTGAAGTTGCTGATGCCTGCCTTTGCCGCTGCATATCCGCAGACGCGTGTGATTGGTCTGAAGGCAGCCATCGACGAGAAGTTGATGATGGAGCCCTTTCCCTGTTTCACCATCGGCTCGAGGAACACCTGTGTAGGTATGACAGTTCCCGTGAGGTTCAGTTCCAGCACTTTCTGGAAGTCTTCCACCTCGAGGTCGAAGAAGTTTCCTTCGGGCGCTATCACGGCTCCTGCCAAGTTTCCTCCTGCTGCATTGAGCAGCGTGTCTATCCTTCCGTATTTTTCGAGGATGTCCTTGCAGTTCTGCTTCACGGTCTGCTGACACATCACGTCGGTCTTCATGAATTCGCACGATCCTCCCTCTGCCGTGATGTCGGCAACGATTTCGGCTCCCACATTTTCCTTTCTGCCGAGGATTATCACTTTCGCGCCTTCTTTGGCGAGATATTTGGCTATGGTGCGTCCGAGCACTCCCGTGCCTCCTGTTATGACCACCACATAGTCTTTGATGTCAAATAGTTTGTTCATGTCTTTGTCGTATTTTATGCCCCAAGCGTCACGACGGCGTGTTTGGAGCTTGATTTGATGAAATGAAAGCTGTCTTAGCCTCCGCGACTGTGGTTTACCACAATCCCGGCTGGCGGTATTCCTTTCCGAGTTCTCTGTCCACTGTGGCTATGATTCCCTGCACCTGTCCCATGGCGAACATTCGTCCCAGGAAGCTGTATCCGGCGTTGTAGCCGCGGTTTTCGTCGCCGAGCATCGTCATTCCGTGGTCCACTCTCATCGGCAGCTTCGCGATGTTCGGTTTGCCGGAGCGTCCTGCCTCCTCTTTCTCGAAGATGCGCGCCAGCTCTATCAGGTCTGCGCGGCCTCCCAAATGCGAGGCTTCGGTAAAGTCGCCGTTGTCGAACACGTGGCATGAGCGCAGGTGTACGAACCACGTGCGTGAACAGTATTTCCTTGCCAGTTCCGCCACGTCGTTGTGTCGTCCTGCCGAGAGCGACCCGGCGCAGAACGTGAGTCCGTTGTGGGGATTGTCCACCGCCTCGAGAAACCACCTGATGTCCTCGTCAGAGGTCACGATTCTTGGCAGTCCGAGTATGGGAAATGGAGGGTCGTCAGGATGCACGCACATATACATGTCGTATTCATCGCATGTCGGCATTATGGCGTTGAGGAAGTATTTCATGTTCTCTCTCAGCTGCTCTTTGGTGATTCCCTTATACAGGTCGAGCAGCTGGCGGAAGAGCTCCACGGGATGCTCGTCGTCCTCCTTTATGTTTCCGCTCACGAAGCCCTGTGTCTTCACTATGATGTTCTCCACGAGCTTGTGGTTGTCTTCAGCGGTCATGGTCTGCTTCATCTTCTCCACCTCTGCCGCCACGTCCTGCCAGTCTTTCTCTGCTCCCTGGCGTTTCAGTATGCAGATGTCGAAGTATGCGAACTCCGCCCTTGAGAAGAAGAGGTTTGTGGTGCCGTTCGGATTGGGGTGGCTTAGGTCTGTCCTCGCCCAGTCGAGCACGGGCATGAAGTTGTAGCAGATAGTATGTATGCCCTCGAGCGAGAGGTTCTTCAGGCTCTCCTTGTAGTTTCCTATCAGCCGGTCGCGGTCTTCTCCCGCATACTTTATGCTTTCCGACACGGGCAGGCTCTCCACCACCGACCACCTCATGCCGTAGCTTTCGATATATTCCCTGAGGTCTCTGATTTTCTCTCTTGTCCACACCTCTCCGTTGGGCACGTCATGAAGCGCGGTGACGATTCCTTCCACTCCAATCTGCCTGAGCATGTCGAGTGTGATCTTGTCGTTCTTGCCGAACCATCTCCAAGTTCTTTCCATTTCTTTTGATTATGTTTTAATAATTTGCCGGTTACCTATTATAATATTGATCAAATAGCGTTTGTGTAATCCATGCCGGAGCATGTCTGATTATGCATTGCAAAGATACTGTTTTATTTTCCAACTCCGCCCCGCAAGCCGTTAATAATAGTAAAAATAATGTATAAACTTTGTTCTCTCGAAAAGAAAAGATACCTTTGCATTACAAAACAATAATTCATTTAACAATAAAAACATTTAAAGAGATGAAAAAGCTATTGTTCACAACGATAATGTTGTTTGCGCTTGTCGCCACCGCCTTTGCCCAGAGCGACGCGAGAATCAGTTTCGACGCCACCACCTTCAACTTCGGCACGTTCCCCGAGTCAAAGCTGCAGACCCACGTGTTCACCTTCAAGAACACCGGCACGGCTCCCCTCATCGTGAACCAGGCAGTGGCAAGCTGCGGATGCACCGTCGCCACTTACACCAAGAAACCCGTAGCCCCGGGCGAGAAGGGCGAGGTGAAGGTGACCTACAACGGCAAGGGCAAGTTTGAGGGCCACTTCAAGAAGAGCATAACCGTGAGGACAAACGGCACTCCGGAGCTGGTGCGCCTCTACATCGAGGGCAACATGACCACCGACGGAGCGAAATAACCCCACCGAAAGAGCAAACGCAAGCATACGATTACTTTTTTTTATGAATATCAGACACATCATTCTCCTTCTCTTCCTCGCCACCGGTGTGGGAGCTTCTGCCCAGCACCCTTTCAAGACGAGGAAGAGCAAGGCGAAAGACACCCTTATCGTGAAGACCTACGCCGACTCGCTGCTATCGGCCAGGGAGAGGATATATTCCGCCCCCGACAGCTGCACAGAAGCCGACGGACGCCTCTTCCGCCTCTTCTCCCCCACCACATTCTATCATTCCGTGGCGGGCGACTATCTCGGCAGCACCCCCGTTGACGAGCGCGACATGGCAATCGACATGGCGCTGATGAACATTTATCTCAACAAGCCTAGGCTCGTGGCAAAGAGCGAACGCTCACTCAGACGCATGGGCGAGATTCACGAGGAGATGAAGACCACCATAAAGAAGAAGGAGATGCTCGTGAGCAGAGCCGACGACGACGTGATAGACAACACTGGCTTCGACCTTCCGCTGGAGATAATCGTGAAGAAACCGAACTTCTGGAAGTATCAGGGAGAATACTACCTGCAGATGCTCCAGAACTACGTGTCGTCGAACTGGTATAAGGGCGGCGAGAGCAACTACTCCATGGTGGCAAGCGCCATAATGCAGGCAAACTACAACAACAAGCAGAAGGTGAAGTTTGACAACAAGCTGGAGATGAAACTGGGCTTCCAGACATCGCGCGGCGACACCCTCCACAGCTTCAAGACCTCTGAAGACCTCATCCGCTACACCGGACGACTTGGGCTGCAGGCTTCAAAGAAATGGTATTACTCGCTGCAGCTCATCGCCTACACGCAGTTCACACGCGGATTCAAGAGCAACGACGCCACGGTATATTCCGACATCCTCTCGCCTCTCAACGTGAACGTGTCTGTCGGTATGGACTACAACGTGGTGTGGCTCAACAAGCGCCTCACGGGAACCATACAGATGGCTCCGCTGGCTTACAACTTCCGCTACGTGGGACGGAAGGCGCTCGCCACACGCTACGGACTGAAAGAGGGCGACCACACGCTCAACGACTTCGGTTCGGAATGCACGGTAGACCTCACGTGGGCTTTCGCCCCGAACATCAAGTGGAAGACCCGTCTCTACGGCTACACCACCTACAAGCGTGCCGAACTGGAATGGGAGAACACGCTGATGTTCCAGTTCAACAAATACATATCCTCAAACATCTTCGTCTACCCCCGTTTCGACGACGGCGCCAAGCGCGACAAAGACCATGGATACTGGCAGCTGAAGGAATACGCCTCAATAGGATTCACGTATTCGTTCTGACGGAAACGGACTTGTGAGAGAAAAGGTTACGCCTCTCTAACAAGTACCGGACACAACGGCAGAAAGAGAAGACCCAATCGAGTAGGAGGTAAACACTAATCATAGGTGTTTATCTCCTACTTTCGTGTTACCGGTCTCTCACGTTACCGTACATGCGGTTCCGCATACGGCGATTCCTATTTGGGGTACCATTTTCAATCCAGCAGAATATCTGGAACACAACGGCAACAACAAGCCTGACAACAAGAGAACCACAAACGGCAGCAACGCCACAAACGGCAGCAACGCCACAAACGGCAACGACAGCACCGACACTCCCGACGACACTCTCACAAGGGTGGCGGAAGTGGCTGACAGAGTGGCAGCATCGGGACGCGACATCACACA
>CAVBFA010000130.1:0-10435 GCA_963594595.1 Oscillibacter sp.
GGTGCAGATACCTGAAGGAAGAATGGGTGAAGAGATTGACCTTGCCGAACTGACAAAGAATGAAGATGCTGACTTTATCCAGGCTTACTTCATGAATCCGAATGACGGCCCTTACGGAGGTACATGTACTGACGATTTCACAGACGAAGGCTTCTCTGCCGGCACCATCAAGGTTGAGGCTGCAGAAAACATGGTCAGTGTAAACGTGAATCTGACGAACAGCGACAGCAGCAAGGATTTCCAAATATCCTATTTGGGCGAAAGCGTTTCGCCGTCTGACGATACCACAAACATGTTCAACGTTGACGGAATCGAGAAAAAGGTGAATGCAGCATTCTATTCCGACGACGAGGAGAATGCCGTGATGGATTTCTACATCACGTCTGGAACAATCGAGAATTCAAGAGAACTCGAAAACTGTTATCAATACGCACACATACAAGTGCCATACTCTGCCCTCGACGGAACGCCTATTAACATTACAGATGCTAATGCCAAGGACTTCAAGTTTGACTTCATTGACAACATACAGGAGCAGACTTACAACCTCTCAAACGGCAACATCGGAAATGCAACAGGTACAATCAGCGTACAGCTTATGGCGGGCAACACATTCAAAATCAACGTGAACGTGGAAAACTTCGGAACAGGAAGAAACTTCTCTGCCGCATACGAAGACGAGTTTGCTGAATATTCGCTTGAAGTGCCAAACGCTTACGGTCTGCAGAACCAGGAGACAACAGCTCTGAACTCAGCGGTCGTGACCCATGCCGATGGCATTTATACCATTTATCTATCAACAAAAGAGAATGTAACGACTGTTGAAGGAATGGCAGATGCAGACATCGTGGTGGAAATGCCCGATGTATTCATGACAAACGAGCTGAAAGGTTTCTCCGGCACAGAGGACAATGCGAAAATCAGCGTTACATACGATGGAGTGAAATACAACCAGGCTAACTGCAGCTACACAAACGACAATGCTGCTGCCCTTGGCGGAAACGCAAGAGTAAACCTGACAGACGGCAATCTCGACATCGACTTCGCCATCTATAACATCTATCAATACAGCAACGCTAACCTGACAGGACACTACGAGGGACCTGTAACAGTATTATAAGGACTCCCCTGCAAATACAGGTTTTACTTAACAATCCCCACATCGTATTGTTCCACTTGCGATGTGGGGATTTTAATTCATCAAACAACGGTTTGCCCACAATAAAGCATAGCTCTGCGCATTTTAAACCCATGCTTTACTCCTGCCAAACCATAGCTTTTGCCATCTTATCCATCACTTTCTTGACTTTACCCCACACCAATCTATAGGATTTGCTTTGATTTCGATAAAATATAGAGTAGATTTGATCTGTCTTTAAATGAGTTTCAGCAAAGGGGAAATGACATACAATAAAATGATGTCACCATAATTATCAGAACAAAAAGTAAGAAAATCTTATTGTCAAAGCAAAATTGACAAGCATATTTCAAATTATGGAATACAATTCCAACATATTCCGATTTTTATTTGTAACTTTGCATTGAAAAGAATGCAGCGTCCCGGCTCTGCCGCTGGTAGCATCTGGCTACGAGAGGAAAGTCCGGGCAGCATAGGGTGCTCCGCTTCTGAAAATTGAAGCTATTGGCAACAGTAGGATACGACAGAAGAAAACAACCGCCATCCTTTGATAATAATGCGAGGATTCGATTCTTCACTATATTATCCAAAACAAAAGAAGGATGGTAAGGGTGAGAAGGTGGTGTAAGAGACCACCAGTCGCTGGGTGACCAGCGGGCTGTGTCGTCCGGAGGCTGCAAGTTCATGTAAACCATCGTTTGAGGATTGCCCGTCCGACTAACTCCGATGGAGGGTAGAATGCTTGAGACATGGGGTGACTCATGTTCTAGATAAATGGCAGGCGCCGGTATCGTCGAGAGGCTTTACCGGAACAGAACTCGGCTTATAGGGACACTGCTTTCTTTTTCATTTTTATAATTCATCCCAAATCAGCCATCAGGATCTGCTTGAAAAACGAAAAGCAACAATTAAGCAAAAACCGACTAAACAATATGGTGTGTAATGGCTGGTGGAGGTTATTGCATCCGAGATTTGGCATAATAAATCTAAATCAAAAAAACGATCCATAGCATCAAATGACAATAAAAGACATAACTGATTTCTACAAAGTAGGAATATGGCGAGACTACAGCAACAAACCTCAATCACAACGGCTGATCATCGCATCCTTGAGAATGCTGATACTGACCATTGAGAGTTTTACAACCAAAAGAATGATAAACAACGCTGCCGCACTCACCTACTCCACTCTCCTGGCAATTGTCCCTATCCTGGCAGTAGTCTTTGCCATAGCAAGGGGATTCGGCTACAACAAATACATAGAAGAGTGGTTCAGAGATGTATTGTCGAGCCAGCCACAGGCTGCCGAAACGATAATCGGCTTCGTCAATTCGTATCTGATCCACACTAAGAGCGGAATCATACTCGGTATCGGACTTGTTTTCATGTTATGGACAGTAACGATGCTTATCAGGAACATCGAACTGGCCTTCAACAATATATGGCAGGTGAAGAAACCGAGAAGTTTCTTCAGAACTGTGACCGACTATATGGGAATGTTTATCCTTGCCCCTATCATCATTGTCGTCACATCCGGTATATCAATATTCGTAGCTACGGTGACAAGCCAGACTGAGGGGATGGAATTGTTTGCCCCTATGGTGAGAACATTGTGGGATATCATGCCCTTCGTCTTGATGTCAGCCATTTTCATAGCCCTTTATGTATTCATGCCAAACACAAGAGTAAAGCTGAAATGCGCCGTTTGGCCTGGAGTTTTGGCAGGCGTTGCCATGCAGGGACTACAGCTATTCTATATCCATTCGCAGATTTGGGTAAGCAGTTATAATGCGATCTATGGTTCATTCGCAGCTCTTCCGCTCTTCATGCTCTGGGTGCAGATATCATGGTCGATATGTCTATTTGGCGCTGAGCTATGCTATACGAGCCAGAATATGGAAGAGTATGCCTTCCGCACAGAAACATACGAAATCAGTCCGCGATACCGCATGATAATGAGTATGCTGATCATGAGCATGATTTGCAAGCGTTTTGAAAAAGGAGAATCACCGTACACAGCTCTTGAACTGAAGCTCAATACGAACATCCCCATACGCATAACACAAAACATACTATATGAGCTCATCGATCTCGGACTCATCAATGAAATATCAGGCGATGAAAAGGGAGACGTCAGCGTATATCAGCCTGCTCAAGACATATCAAGACTCACCGTAGGGCGACTCATCGACAAATATGAAACAAAGGGGAAATGGGAACTTAAACTGAATATGTCTGAAGCTAACCATGAGAAATGGAACAAAGTCATTGCTGAACATTCGGCATATCTCAAGAAACAAAGAGAGATATTGCTGAAAGACCTGTGATTTAGCATAAGAATTACTAAAAATAAGAAGTAAACAAATGATGAGCAAATGTATCATTTGGGACATACAAGTTTTTTTTGTAATTTTGCCATCATTAAGACGATTACATTAAAATGTGTGACGTCAGACAACTAATTAGAAACGTAAAATACAATAAAAATGGAATTACCTGATTTTATGTCATACTCCAACAAATTCACAAATGGTGAATTCATGGAGAAAATAGCGAAAATAGCTAAACGTGCCGGTGCTAAACTTGTATACATCGCACTCGTGCTTTATTACACATTGCAGAGCGACAAAGTGTCTATCAAGGACAAAGCCATCATTGTTGGGGCTTTAGGCTATCTCGTCAGTCCGCTTGATGTTATACCAGATGCAATTCCAATCGTAGGTTTGGGAGACGATTTGGCAGTATTACTATATGTAATCGGCAAGATAGGCGATGTTTCTGAAGAAATCAAGGAAAAAGCCAAGAGCAAACTGACAAAATGGTTTGACGAGGACGAAATGGAAGAAATCGACGAGCTGAAAATGTAAGACCAATTAATTCAACAAATCAATTTCTGTATTATCATCAACAAGTATTAGTCTTGAAGCATTCATACAGCATGTTTAAAGACTAATACTTTTTTTAAACCCAAAACGATCGTTAGACCGTTCAATGTAATATTTTAGCAGTCTTCTACTTTTTATAAGGCGTCTTTTGCTTGTTTTTAATTCGCAATAGCTCGGCTATTACTCATTAAAAGACAAACAAAATCCACTCTTCTAAAAAATCAAAATCCAAGCAAGCCCTAATGACCGCTTTGGGTTAATCATTTCTGCAACCTTTTCAGGCGGCGCTTGGCTTCAGGAATATCAGGGCAAAGCATCAGCGCCTTCTTATAGTTGGCAATTGCTGCATCGTTCATTTTTTCCTTTTCACATTCCTTGCCAAGCATGACATATTCTACAGCCAGACGCTTCAGGAAATCATCTTTTTCTTTCTTCTCTTCCAATAGACGCTGATTTTCTGCACGCAACTTATTTATCACATTCAGTTTGCTACGGATAAACCGCCGGGCTAATGGCTTCTCTATATCATAACGGCTATGTATAGCCTTGAAGAAATTGTCGAGGAATGATTCCATATCACCCTTGTCAAATGCCTTGACCGCATCATGATACTCTCTGTCAGCCTTAGATTCAGACAAGGCCTTGTTAATGATAATTGAATCGTTATAATTTCTTGAAAAAGCTACGACTTCTGGGCGTACGAAAACGTCTCTCCTCCGTATAGGTTCTTTCAGAGTTATTCCCTCCAAAGAAGTACAGCGTGAAAGTGCGACATAAGTCTGTCCTCCGGCAAACACTCCGCCAGTAAAGTCTATGTTCACATTTCTGAATGTAAGTCCCTGGCTTTTATGAACGGTAATAGCCCATGCCAGACGTATCGGGTACTGAGTGTAAGAACCTATCTCCTCTTCTTCTATCTTCTGTTCCTTGTCATTATAGGTATAACGCATATTGCTCCAACATGCTCTCTCCACCTCAAATTCTCTGCCATCCTCGGAAATGATATATATAACGCCTTGACCTTCGTCGATGCCCTCTATGACACCTAAGGTGCCATTGACCCAGCGCTTGTCCAAATCATTCTTGATGAAAATGATTTGGGAACCGACTTTCAGGTCTAGTTGCATAGGAGTAGGAAGACTGCTTTCAGGGAAATCTCCTTTTATATCACCATAAAAAACGGATGCTTCGCCTGGCAATTTATCCAACTGGCATTGATTGATGTAATCAACTGTATCACGTCGTGTAGAGAGAGTTATCGACAAGCCATTACTATCTGATGGGGAAGCGGCAGCCACCCTGTCGTTAAGTAGCTGCAAATCATTGGCTGTCACCATATTGGTGCGTATATGATCCAATATATTGATGAATGTTGAATCTGACTGGCGATATACTTTCCTCAACTCAATGCTCACCAATTTAAAGGAACGGAAAACATGTGCATCAAAGAAATAAGGTGATGGATAAAAAGGACGCAGGAACTGGCGGTCTTCTTCTTTCACCACGGGTTCCAACTGGTATATATCACCTACAAAAAGCAACTGCTTCCCACCGAACGGCTCCCTCATATTTCGGGTATAGATTCGCAGGACCTTGTCAATAAAGTCGATAATGTCTGCACGAACCATACTTATCTCATCAATAATGACAAGTTCCACCTCACGTATCAATTTCCTTTTCTCTCCATTATACTTGAGAGTCTCCTTGATATTCCTATTCGAAAAGCGAGAATCTGTTGGAATCAATGGATGGAAAGGCAATTTGAAAAAACTATGAAGCGTTGAACCACCGGCATTGATAGCGGCAATACCTGTCGGAGCAAGGACAATATGTTTTTTCTTTGTATGCTGGCATATATATCGTAGGAAAGTAGACTTACCCGTCCCCGCCTTTCCAGTAAGGAAAAGCGAACGACGGGTAAAGTTAACTATCTGAAGAGCTTTCTTGAACTCCTCGTTTTCGGTATCAATGATATCTTCCATTTCAAGACACCTTCTCTTTCTCATAGAGGCTTGAAGAAGACTTCAATCTCTGAATATGGCGAAGGAAAAGGCATTTATCCAATTCTTAAAATCGTCATCAGAAATCATCCAACGACATGTTGTGGTTCTTCGGTTTGCTGTTCTTTGGCTCAGCTTCACTTTGAGGCTTGGCTTCCTCTGCCTTGGAGCCTTTATGCTGAGATTCTTGTCCCTGAATTATATTTCCATTCTCATCCAGAAAAACTTCATCTTCCATAATGACAGCCGTACTGTCTGTCTGGGTCGTATCCTTCTTTACAGCAACATAGCTTGAACAATTGTACATTCCGTAAGAAATGTCAGAATCTTTCGGCTTGTCGAAATGTCCATGATATCTTGAAAAATTAGGATCATTCATTACAGACTGCATGAAATAGCCACATACAGGCAATGCCGTTCTGCTACCCTGACCTAAAGCTCCAGTACGGAAATGGATACATCTGTATTCTCCACCAACCCACGAACCGGCAACAAGCTTTGGACTTACACACATGAACCAGGCGTCAGAATGGTTGTTTGTCGTACCTGTCTTACCACCGAAATCAGTATCCTTGGCATTGCCGACATATCCCCATAGGCTCTGTGATGTTCCACCAGGCTCTCTCATTCCGCCCATCAAGAGCTGCTGCATGAAGAATGCGCTCTTATACGGTATTGCCTGTTGCTCCTCTATATTCTCCTGATAAACGACTTTACCTTCTCTGTCTACGATCTTCGTGACTAATGAAGGCAGTACATGCTTACCATTGTTTGCCACAGTACAATATGAATTAACCATATCGAGAAGTTTCACGTCGGAAGATCCCAAAGCCAACGACGGGGCGTCATCAAGTTCATTTGTAATACCCATCTGATGCGCTGTGTTTATCACATTCTTTATACCCATCTCCTGACCAAGTCTTACGGCAATGGAATTGATGCTTCGGGCAAATGCGCTCTTCAACGGTATGGAGTCTCCTGAGAATCTGCCGTTGGCATTGCTTGGAGTCCAAATCGTATTCTCATGCTTCACCTTGTCATACACTTCCATTCTGATGTATTCGTCACGGCGCTTGTCGCATGGAGTCAGTCCCTGATTCATCGCTTCTGTATATACAAACAGCTTGAATGTAGAACCTGGCTGACGGTCAGCTTCCACCTTGTCATACTTCCAAGTGTCGAAGTCGATATCTCCTACCCAAGCCTTCACGGCACCGGTCTGAGGTTCCATCGCTACAAAAGCGCAATGCATGAACTTAACCATATAACGAATGGAGTCAACAGTACTCATCTCCTTCTCGATCATTCCTTTTTCATAATCGAAAAGTTTCACCTTATGTGGTTTGTTGACATAATAGCTAACGGAATCCGGACTGTTTGGGAACCTTGCAAGGAGCTCTTGATAATATGGTTGCTTCTGCAATATTCCCTCTATGAATCCTGGTATTACATTACCATTCTCATCGCGCCATGGCTCCTGGTTACCCCAATGACTGTTGAAATTCTTCTGTACCTGACGCATCTGTTTGGTTACTGCCGCCTCGGCATATTCCTGCATCTTGGAATCTATAGTAGTATAGATTTTCAATCCGCTGTTATACAGGTCATAGCCGTTCTCCTTACACCAATCTTTAAGATGTCTTGACACGGCCTCCCTGAAATACTTTGCCTGGCCGTCATAATTCTCTTCCTGATTGAAATCCAACTTGATGGGAAGAGCCGAAAGAGAATCACAGACACTTCTAGACAAATCGCCATGCGTCACCATATTGTTGAGAACGACATTACGACGGTTCTTGCTGTTCTCCGGATTAGACTTCGGATTATAGAATGTGGTTGCCTTCAACATACCAACCAACACCGCCGCCTGTTCAGTCTTCAAATCTTTCGGCGTCGTGTTGAAATAGGTCTTTGCTGCCGTTTTGATGCCATACGAATTAGAACCGAAATCTACCGTATTGGCATACATCGTGATTATTTCCCGCTTAGAATAAACCGTCTCAAGTTTAACAGCAATAATCCACTCCTTGCTCTTCATTATCAAGATGCGAAGACCTGGTATCTTGCCGAGCAGACCTGTAGAATAGTTCTTTCTCACTCTGAACATATTCTTTGCCAACTGCTGGGTTATAGTAGAAGCACCTCGCGCACCATGATGAGTGGCAGCATCTTTCACAGCACCGAACAAACCTATAGGATCGATACCAAGATGCTTATAAAAGCGCTCATCCTCTGTATCAACCAATGCTTTGAAAAAGGAAGGAGCCACTTCATCATACTTCACTGGAGTACGATTCTCATTAAAGAACTTGCCTATCATCTTGCCATCAGCACTATAAATCTCAGAAGCCTCACTTACCTGAGGATCGAGTATTCCGGAGAAATAGCCTGGCGAGCTACCAAATAGCCAAAGGAAGTTTATGTCTACCATTCCAAGATAGAGGATAAATGCCACTATACTGGAACAGAAACCTATTACAGTCTTTGTGTACCATGCCCTACCTTTATAAAGGTTCTTATACCATCTGAAGAAAGCACCAAGCTTCTTAATGACAAGAACAAAGATTTTTCTCAATTTATCAAGCATATAATGTCTACATTTATTTAACAAGTACATAAATTCAGAACAAAAGTACAAATTTACTTTAGATATATATCATTGTTTCTATATATTTTATGATTTCTTCAATATTGTCCGGGTGGAACCACTTGATTTGTGGGTCTCTTCTGAACCAAGTAAGTTGTTTGCGGCAATACTTACGACTGTCACACTTTATACGGAAAACAGCTTCATCCAGGGTGCATCTACCATCAAAGTATTCGAACAACTCTTTATATCCAACTGTATTCAACGAGTTGAGATGACGGAAAGGATAAACTTCACGTGCCTCCTTTTCAAGTCCCGAATCAACCATCTCATCCACACGCTTGTTAATACGTTCATAGAGCTCTTCCCTGTCTCTATTAAGACCTATCTTAATGATATCAAAGGGACGCTCTTTGATTTTGTTTTTCCTGAATGAAGTATATGTCTTGCCTGTCATATGACATATTTCCAAAGCATGAACGACTCTTTTGGGATTCTTCTTGTCAACAATTGAATAATATTCAGGGTCAAGCTTCTCCAATTCATTGCACAAGGATTCCAACCCTTCTGTCGTATATCTGTCCTTCATCCATTGACGAGTTTTATCGTCAATGGTTGGTATATCATCTATCCCGTTACATACAGAGTCAATGTACATCATGCTGCCGCCAGTCATCAAAGCCAGTTTTTTATCGCTGGAAAAATAATCTGAGAGAAAATCCATCACATCTTCTTCATATCTTGAAGCACTATAATAATCACCAAGTGACAGGTTTCCAACGAAATAATGCTTCACGCGTTGCTGCTGTTCCTGGGTCGGAGCAGCAGTACCTATAGGAAGTTCACGAAACAATTGTCTGGAATCGGCATTGATAATTGGAATACGGAAATGCTCGGCTACGCGAAGACATAGTTCCGTCTTACCTACGCCTGTAGGTCCAAGAATAACGAGAAGGGTATTTTTCATGAATACAATAATAGAGTAAACAATGTTTTTAAACAAAATGTGTTTGGCGAGCAACTTGTGAAGAAGCCAACCAAACACTATTTTAACGCTATTAATTCCAAATCATCAACAAGATTTGGGTTAACTTCTCTTCATCAACGGATAATACCACGTTTAGAAGACTGTACGAATTCAATGATATAATCAATCTCCGGACAAGAAGGCAATGTTGAACGTATTTCAGCTATACCTTCAGAAATCAGTCCCTTGGAATACAATATTCGGTAGGCATCGTGTATCATCTGGATTTTCTCATTGCTGAATCCGCGACGACGTAAACCTATAAGGTTTATTCCACAGTACTTGGTAGGATCCTTGCCTGCAATTATATATGGAGGAATATCCTGACTGAAACGGCTTCCGCCCTGAATCATGACATAGCCACCGATACGGCAGAACTGATGACACAACACTGTACTGCTGACAATGGCATTGTCGTCGATAACCACTTCACCAGCGAATTTAGTTGCATTTCCTATAATGCAACCATTACCCAAGACACAGTCATGAGCCACATGAACACACTCCATAAGCAGATTGTTGCTACCCACTATTGTAGTACCCTTGGAGGCTGTACCGCGCGAAATAGTAACATTCTCACGGATACTGTTGTTGTTTCCTACAACACAAGTTGTTTCCTCACCAACAAACTTCAGGTCCTGTGGTTTGGTACTTATACTTGCACCAGGAAAAAACTCATTTCCATTACCAATACGAGCACCCGTATGTATCGTAACGCCGTTTTGGAGAACATTGTTATCTCCTATGACTGTATTCTTGTCAATATAACAAAATGGGCCAATTATATTGTTATCCCCA
>CAVBFA010000131.1:0-1533 GCA_963594595.1 Oscillibacter sp.
CCTCTGTGCTATCTGTTGGAGATAGCCTCTGCTGCTTGAGATTTGATTCTCCCACAGATTCCACAGATATTCACAGATTTTATATATTCCAATATCCGTGTTCATTTGCGCTATCTGTGGAACACACCTTCGCACCCAATATCCGTGTTCATCTGTGCTATCTGTGGGAGATTCCTTCGCACCCTAACATATGTGGGAGATAGCCTCTGCAGCTTGAGATTTATTCTCCCACAGATTCCACAGATTTTCACAGATTTTATATGTCCCAGTATCCGTGCTCATCTGTGCTATCTGTGGGAAACACCTTCGCACCCAATATCCGTGTTCATCTGCGATATCTGTGGGAGCCACCATCTGCATCTTGAGATTATTCTCCCACGGATTCCACGGATTTTCACAGATTTTGATTACTTTGAGATTAATATTCGTGTAATTATAGAGATTTGTGTTCTCCTTCGCACCCAATATCCGTGTTCATCTGCGATATCTGTGGGAGATTTCCTCTGCTGCTTGAGATTTATTCTCCCACAGATTCCACAGATATTCACAGATTTTATATATCCCTGTATCCGTGTTCATCCGCGCTATCTGTGGAAAACTTCCCCGCACCCAATATCCGTGTTAATCTGCGATATCTGTGGGAGCCACCATCTGCAGCTTGAGATTTATTCTCCCACAGATCACAGATTTTCACGGATTTTGTATATCCTACGTGCTATCTGTGATGGATTCATTTATATGATGTATATGTGGGAACCTGACGAAATCAATAGCCATTGACTTTTCTAACGATACTATCATTAATGTTATCTGTATTGAAATTAACAAGGATACCGACATGCTTTTTGGCGAGGCGAAGATAAGTAAGCAATTGCTTATGATGTACTGGTTTTAAATCTTCTACTGACTTCAACTCTATTATGACTGAGTTCTCTACAAGAATATCCATACGATAATCCACAGGAAGAACAGTACCATCGTAAACAACATCAATCTTTACCTGTTGACCTACATTCAAACCCTCTTTCCGTAATTGATAACATAAAGCTGCCTCATATACGGATTCAAGTAGTCCTGGTCCCAATGTGTTATACACCTTATATATAGCACCACGTATCTTAAAGGTTATATCATTCTCTTTCATCATGTGTATCTTGGAAAGGTTCTTTATTGATTTTTGCAAGCATCTGTGATTTTCTGAGATCTGTGGGAGATAGTCTCTGCTGTTTGGGATTTATTCTCCCACGGATTCCACAGATATTCATAGATTTTATATATTCCAATATCCGTGCTCCTCTGTGCTATCTGTGAGAGATTGCCTCTGCTGCTTGAGATTTATTCTCCCACAGATTCCACAGATTTCACAGATTTTATATATCCCTGTATCCGTGTTCATCTGTGCTATCTGTGGGAAACTCCTTCGCCCCCGATATCCGTGTTCATCTCCGATATCTGTGGGAGCCATCCTCTGCATCTTAAGATTATTCTCCCACAGATTCCACGGATTTTCACAGATGCATCTTGAGATTGTTC
>CAVBFA010000131.1:1593-5538 GCA_963594595.1 Oscillibacter sp.
CGCACGACGATGGAAGCTCTTATTCCTTCATCGACAGCGAGATGCGGCCTCTGCGCTGATCCACTTCCGTCACTCTCACCACCACGTGCTGGTGCAGCTTCACCACGTCGTTCGGGTCCTTCACGTAGCGGTCAGCCAGTTGTGAGATGTGCACCAGTCCGTCATGATGTACGCCTACGTCCACGAAGCAGCCGAACGCCGTTATGTTGGTGACGATGCCGGGGAGGAGCATTCCCACCTGCAGGTCAGCCACCTCATGCACACGAGGGTCGAACTCGAAAGCCTCCACCTCCTGTCGCGGGTCGCGTCCAGGGCGCTGCAGCTCCGCCATGATGTCCGTCAGCGTTGGCATACCCACCGAGTCGCTGACGTATTGGTCCAGACGGATGGTCTTCTGCATCTCCTTGTTGTCTATCAGCTCGCGCACCGTGCAACCCTTGTCTGCTGCCATGCGCTTCACGATGTCATAGCTCTCAGGGTGCACAGCGCTGTCGTCAAGCGGATTGCGTGCGCCCGGTATGCGGAGGAATCCGGCACATTGCACGAATGCCACAGGTCCGAGGCGCGGCACCTTCTTCAGCTCTGCACGCGAATGGAACGCACCGTTCTTCTCGCGATATTCCACGATGTTCTTTGCCGTTGTGGCGTTCAGACCGCTCACATACATCAGCAGGTGACGGCTTGCCGTGTTGAGGTTTACGCCCACCGTGTTGACGCACGACTCCACCACCATGTCCAGGCTCTTCTTCAGCTCGCCCTGGTCCACGTCGTGCTGGTATTGTCCCACGCCGATGCTCTTCGGGTCTATCTTCACCAGCTCCGCCAGCGGATCCATCAGACGTCTGCCTATCGACACCGCGCCGCGCACCGTGACGTCCTTGTCAGGAAACTCCTCACGTGCAGCCTCCGAAGCCGAGTATACCGAAGCGCCGTCCTCGCTTACCACGAAAGTCTTAATGTCTTCATTCAGTCCTATCGACTTGAGGAACGCCGATGTCTCGCGGCTTGCCGTACCGTTGCCCACGGCAATGGCCTCAATGTCGTAACGCTTCACCATGTCGCTCACCTGACGAGCCGCCTTCTCACGTTCGTTCTTCGGCGGGTGCGGATAGATGGCTTCGAAGTGGAGTAGGGTGCCCTGACTGTCCAGACACACCACCTTACATCCAGTACGGAATCCGGGGTCAACACCCATCACGCGCTTCTGTCCGAGAGGAGCAGCTAACAGCAGCTGACGCAGGTTCTCCGCAAAGACGCTGATGGCAGCAGCCTCCGCTGTCTGCTTGCTCGAGAGCGCAAACTCCGTCTCCACGGAAGGCTTGAGCAGGCGCTTGAAGGCGTCGTCGGCAGCTTCACCCACCAGTCGGCTACACTCTCCGCGTCCCAGCACATACTGGCGTCTTACCTTCTCCTTGCAAACGTCGTCGTCAGCCGAGATGCTCACGCGCAGAAAGCCCTCCTTCTCGCCACGGCGCATAGCTAACAGGCGGTGCGACGAGCAATGGCGCAGAGGTTCGGAAAAGTCGAAGTAGTCGCTGTATTTCTGCGCACCTTCCTCTTCCGCCTTGGTCTTCACCACCTTCGACGTTATGACCGCCTCGCGCTTAAACACTCCGCGCACGGCACGTCTCACCTTTTCGTCCTCATTGATGGTTTCGGCTATGATATATTTGGCACCCTGCAAGGCGTCCGCCGCAGTCTTTACGTCACCCTTGACGAAGCGTTCCGCCTTACTCTCCGGGTCGTTCTCGCGCTGCAGGAGTATGAGTTGTGCCAACGGTTCCAGTCCCTGCTGACGAGCGATGTCCGCCTTCGTGCGTCGTTTGGGCTTGTAAGGCAGATAGATGTCCTCCAGCTCCGACATATTCCAGCACTGGTCAATGCGTCGGCGCAGCTCGTCAGTCATCTTTCCGAGGTCCTCAATAGTGGCTATGATGGTCTGCTTACGCTTCTCGATGTCCATCAGCTTCTCCCTCATCAGGGCGATGTCCGACACCTGCACCTCGTCCAGTCCTCCCGTCCGCTCCTTGCGGTAACGGCTGATAAACGGAATGGTGCAGTTCTCTTCCAGTAGTTCCAGGGTGTTCTCCACGCCGCGCTCAGGAAGCGAGAGGGCGTCAGCAATTATCTTAGTAAAAATATTCATCTTCTTTGTTATTGTCTGTAAAACTCTAAAAAAATGCAGACGTAAAATTACAACAATTCTTTTAAACTTCCAAGGAAGACGGAAAAGAATTGGACGATACCCATTGCTTGCCACTCGCTATCCAGTACTTGCTGTAGTAGCATCTGTGAGACCGGAATGCGAGATTTTTTTAACTATGTTTGTCAGGAAGAAATAAAACCCCGATAAGTGATTTGACTTATCAGGGCGTGTTTATATTATATAGTCTGATTTGCAGTAAAAGCCTTTTTCCCGACAATACGATAGGGTTCTGTAAGTAAAGTCTTATCGAAGAAACATATTTGTATCTTGTCGGGCTTGCACAAAACCACCTTAGCGTCTGGAAACCTAATGGGTGTTTTTTCAAAGGTATTGGGGTGAGGCCAAACCCTTATTGCCTTATAGTTGAAATCAACATTTTCCTTTTTCATATAGGCGAGTACAACAGGAAACTTTACAGTCTTAAGATTCAGCTTTTTTTTTATAAGTTCCGCACAATCTATGAACTCATCAAACTGCCGTATGTCGCCCACCAAATCGTAGAGCAAGGGTGAATTTTGGTCGTAGGTCGTTTTACAAATGATATACCCTTTTCGGCTGTAAACAGTATCGCCCCACCATCTGGCATCTGCTATTCTCGTATCCCAGAAATAATAACCCTCACCCAACCACGGTTCTTTTGTGCCGCTTTTCAAAATGCCATTGGCATATCGCTCAGAACAGAAATACGGGCCGTGGTCTTCCACCTCCTCATCGTTCTGCCTGTCTTCGAGTGTCTGGTATATATCCGTGGTCTTCATACTCTCCGAACTATTCAATAACGGTTGTCTTTTCTTTCAGTTCCTCCGTGAGCCCCATGAGGTTGATTGTAGGCAATACTACAGGTTGCATATTAGCCTGCAAGGTTATTGTACTTACAAAAGCCCTGACGTATGGAAATACGATGGCAAGACTATTAGGGTAGAAGTATTCGGGAATGTCGGCAATAGTAATGCCACCGCCAAACGAAAACGAAGCCACACACGAAACCTTTACAACCTCCGTGTTAGTCTCTGTGCATCCTACCATAACGTCAAAGTCCAATTCATAGCGTGCTTCCTTTGTGTGAAATACTCCCTTAGGACTGAAAGATATATTCAACTCGGCATTGTTCGGAATGTTAAAGTCCAAGGATGCCTTAGTGAAACGATAATTATCTAATTTAAAAGCTGCTTTTTCCATGATTGCCTTATGCTGCCAAACAATACTTTGCGTCTGCTGCAATGCCATTCTCCCATGCGCTGACAGACACGTCATATCTGTGTGTTTCCTCTTTCTCCTTGGTATTGGAATATGACATGGCTGTACCGAAATACTCCCTAACGAATTCGGCGTACTCAATGACATCGGGGCCAATCTCATTGAGATATTCTATTTCTCTCCAATCATTCTCGATTACATCATTAGGGGTGTTCTCGAAATAATCTTTGAGACTTTCAAAAAGATTTCCCATAATTCTTATATTTATTTAAATGATTGTTATTTAAATGATTGTACTTTTAGACTACAAATTTATTATTTTTAATTCAAACGGCAATGATTTTTGCCCGTTAGCTACTTACTTATACAAATATTTAACACTAATCGTCCTAAAAAAAACTCATTTTAAGTGCATTTACGACCTACAGGGTCGCCGTGTGAACGCACCGCAAAAGGGCATCAACATCGTGAAGCATGGCAACAAGACAACGAAAATGCTCGTGAAGTAAAACAAAATAGTGGCGTTTTTCACTCAAAAAAGT
>CAVBFA010000131.1:5568-10408 GCA_963594595.1 Oscillibacter sp.
TGAAAAGAACGTAAAATCAATAGTATTATTGCGGTGATTGCATTTTTAGTAATCTTCTTGTCAAAAACATCTTCATGTCCACCATGCAAATATCGTACAAAGAGTAAAAAGCTGTTACAAAATAAAAATCAATTCTAGAGAATCAAAAAGCTGTTTTTATGGTGTTTTGCTGTGCAAACAGCACCCGAGCTTAACAATAGTGCCACTTTTACACTCCGATAGTGCCACTATCAGAGTGTAAAAGTGGCTTTATCGTATCACAATAGTGGCTGTATTGGAGTGTAAAAGAGGCGCTATTGCAGCCAAAAACGGCTCTTTTGCGAATCTGATTTCATAACATTTCTCCATAAAATCGCATAATGCACTGTGTATGAGCATATTGTCTCCAAATGCTCAAAACTCAAGAATTTCGCACCAAAGATTTTGTTGTGCGCTCAGCTCATAGTATTGAGCATCAGAAATGCAAATATTGTCAGGCAGACTAACCGCTAAACTGCAATTTACAGCTGTAAAGGCAAACTTTTTTATTTGCCAACTCTACTTGAAATAATTCGGCCCTATTTTTTACGATACCAATAATAATTAGTAACTTTGGTATGCTAAATTGCATTTTATGTGCAATTTCCGGTTTTTCCGACACTTCATTCCTGTTTGTCCGATAATGACTATAGAGGATAAAGGCATAAAAACATATACCTTTGCACCAGAATAAATAAAATACTAAAATGGAGAAATATTATATCTTTTATGGATACAACTAAAAAAATAATAAATATGATGAATACAGGATTGACAAAAGAAGATCAAGCAATAATCAAGAAAGCCAGACGCAACAAGGTTTCTGGACCAATCTACAGCGAGGATGGACTTCGTTTGTTGAGAGTACTCGGCAATCCAGAGTACCTTGAAGTGAAAGACGGTGTGAAGGCAATCTGTGACTATGCATTCCAAGGACTTGTCTATCTTCGTGATGTGGTGTTGCCAGCATCTGTTGTCGACTTGGGCGAAGGAGCTTTCGCAAGCTGCCACAAACTCTTCAAGATAACAATGCCTGGAGTAGAATTTATCGGGAAAGAGTGTTTTGCACTTTGTGAAAGTTTGAAGGAGATAATCTTGCCTGAAACGTTGGGCAAGATTTGGGAAGGTGCCTTTGCTGGCTGCAAAGCTTTGGAAGAGATAAATATTCCAAGTCACCTGAAGATTATCGACAAGTCTGCGTTCAGAAACTCAGGGTTGAAGAGTCTCAACATTGAGATAAGTGATGGAGGCAAATGTCTTGTTTATGACAAAGCCTTTGCAAGTTGCAAGCATCTGGAGTCTGTATATCTAAACAAGAATGTGAAGATTGTGGAGCGAATGGCGTTTGCTGGCTGCACTTCACTAATGGCGATTGAGTTTGAGAATCCGTCATTGACAGGTTTTATTGGTGAAATAAACGCAACGATGCTCGTTGGCTGCACATCTCTCGAAAAGATTATCGTGCCAAAGAACAAGTACAACCATTACCCGGACTTCAACATCCAAGGCTATGAGTCTGCTCAGTTTGAGACTCGCGACTTCAATAGTCTTGTGACTCCGAAGGAATAACCTATGAGATTACGCCTCGTATTTCCAAAACACAGGATAGCGATTTAAAAAAGAATCATGCTTTATGGAGTATTTGACCACAGTATACTATCGCATTGAAGGCAAACCAAATAACCTTCAAGAGATATATGACCAATATAGGACGCTTCTAAACAAGAAACTGCTTGAAGAGGGTAAAGACAAGTCTGTATCTTATGCAAGTATGGTGTGTAGTCTCGGAGTAGATACCAAAGAACAATATCTTCGGGGCAACATTATAAAATGTGAGTTCGTAGATAATTCATTGAGTATTGAAGCCGAGGAAGATTGGGTGACGGCAGACTTCCGACATCCGCTTGAAAGCCACTATGAAGGTATGACCATATACTATATGGTGGAAAGTTATTGCGATGAGACTTATGCAACAAATGATGCAGAGGGGAAATATTTCCCGACACGGGTCAGTGTGGACTTTCATTTGAAAGAGCCGGTTTTGTGTGGTTACGAGCGGTTCAACAGTATGGATGAGGCATTAGCCTATTTCGCACGTGTCTTGAAACGTGACACTCTTACTGTTGATGACATCCACAAGTGGAACTGTGAGCATTGGAAGGACGGCTTCATCTATTTCAATGAGTATAAGGTTGATTTACGATGATGCAGTTGTCGAGATAATAACAGAGAAAGCTGAAACGCTGCAAAGGGAGTAGGCAAAACTTTTTAAAAGACGTGAGACATGTTTCTCTTTATATGTGGATTCATAAAAGAGAGTAATAATTAATAATCAACTTAAATATATAACAATATGAGTAACGAAGAAGCACGCAAAGAGATAATCAATCTTCTAAAGCAAGAAGGTGACAAGCGATACATTGCTATGTCCGATTGGGAAGACGAATGTGACGGAGATGATGGTGACGGAACAGAAGTATCAATATTCGGCATCGGACTTGATGACGAGGATGAAATCTGTGTAGCTGCCGTTGTTGATAATATTGGCTATGGTCATGGTCCTTATGATTTCCCGCAGGAATGGACCAAAGCTACAGAGCTTTATGAGCCAGACTATTGTGCCTTCCATAGATTTGTTGTCGATAACATCGATAAAGCAATGACAAAGGAGGAAGCTGACGAGGTAACAGAAGAATATTGGAATGGAGATGGGCATGACTATGGTAAGCATGACTATGGTAAGTATGACTGGCGAGATGATTTTATCTTTAATGGTTGGGAAAAAGTAAAACTTGACGGAAAGTATGGTTTTATTAATAAAGATGGAGAAGAAATAATCCCTTGCAAATACGAAGATGCTGATGCTTTTTCTGACGGATTGGCAAAAGTAAAGTCTGCAGAAGGTTGGGGATTCGTCAATGAAAATGGTGAAGAAATAATCCCTTGCAAATATATAGATGCTGATAATTTTTCTGGCGGATTAGCACGAGTAAAATCTGCAGAAGGTTGGGGCTTCGTCAATGAAGATGGCGAAGAAATAACCCCTTGCAAATACAAGGAGGCAGTTTATTTTTCCGAAGGGTTAGCTAGAGTAAAAACTAAAGAAGGATGGGGATTTGTCAACAAAAATGGTGAAGAAATAATCCCTTGCAAATACAAGGAGGCATACGGTTTTTCCGAAGGGTTAGCTGGAGTAAAAACCAAAAAAGGATGGGGCTTCATCAATAAAGATGGCGAAGAAATCATCCCTTGTAAATATAAAGAAGTGAGTCTCTTTACAATGCCAGACGGATTAGCATTGGTAAGATCTAAAGAAGGTTATGGCTTCATCAATAAAGATGGCGAAGAAATAATCCCTTGTAAGTACAAAGATTATAATATTTTATGGTCCGGACCAAACTTAGCAGAGGTCAAACTGAATGGTGAATGGATTACCATTGACAAGACTGGCAAGCAAGTGCCAGAATAACAAGTGACAACAGAGACTGCCGAAACGCTGGAAAGGGAGTAGGCAAAACTTTTAAAAGACATGAGACATGTTTCTCTTTCTATGTGGTATCTTGATAGTTGTGTTTGGCGACTACATACTGATAAGTCTCATACAACTCGTCTTTATGATTATTGGCTGGATTATCCAAGCCATATTCAGTATCTTTGAATAAGATATGATTGCAACAAAAAGTTGATTTTTTGTTGATTTTCTATGGTCTGATTTTTTTATTTCAGAAAAACAGGGTAAATTTCGCGCGACAACTAAAAACATTAAAGAAATGATGAACAACAATTCTACAACAAACAGTGAAAAGAAGCCTATCATCGACAACGATGAGGCTTTGCGTCTTATCGACCTCATCCAGCAGGGCGACTCCAATGCGGAGAACGAGTTGGCAGAACTCGGTTCTGTCTTTGTCAAGGCTGTGGCAAAGCAGTATGTTGACAAGGGTCTGTCTAAGGAAGAACTTATCGCTGCCAGCCGATACGGTCTGATACGTGCCAGTCATAAGTTCGACAAGTCGCGTGGCTTTACCTTTGCAGCTTATGCCGTATGGTGGATGCGCGAAGCCATCTTGCAAGCTATTCACAAAAAAGATAATAACTAAAGAAGAAAGAATATGATACGCAAAGATTTAGGCGACATCCGTTCGCTAACACTCATCAGAGTGGTTCTCGAAAGAACGGAAAACGAAGAGTTGAGAGTTCAACTGCAGGAGTATCTTCAGAACAATGAAGAGCTATGGGACGATGCTCACATAGCAGACTTCTATACGTTTGCTACCACACTCGCTAAAGAGTGGCTGGCAAGTAATCAATCATAAAGTAACAAAACAATATAAAAAACAATGAAAGAGATTAATGCAGAAATATATTTAAATGGGAATAATGATGGTACTACCGTCAAGCTCTCTGACAGGGAAGCAGAAAAGTTGCTTGCGCTATGGAAAGAAGCCCAAGATACAATTCTCAAAGACATGGAGGAAGAAGATTATTGGGAAAAGTTCGACCCTTGGCTAAAGGAAAAGAGTCCTAATCTGCATGAGAAGATAATGGATGCCTATTACCAGGAAACCAGTGAGCGATTGAGCGTAGGAGACTGGGCTGTGAGTGATGAATTCAGGTCTGTATGCCATGACATAGACGGGGCGTATCTTGGGGACGACAATGAAGTTGTCATCAATCAGATTTTTCCTCCATCAGAATAAAGGTCTAAATGAAAAGAAAATGAAAATATATCTGAAAGTAAAGAAAGACAATGCCCATGGCATTGCTAGCCTTTGGAGCAAGTTCATCAAAGAGCAAATTCTGGAAACTGTCAAAGAAGTAA
>CAVBFA010000132.1:0-10199 GCA_963594595.1 Oscillibacter sp.
AGAAGAGCGAGCAACTCCAGCAGAAGAGCGAGCAACTCCAGCAGAAGAGCGAGCAACTCCAGCAGAAGAGCGAGCAACTCCAGCAGAAGAGCGAGCAACTCCAGCAGAAGAGCGAGCAACTCCAGCAGAAGAGCGAGCAGCTTCAGCAGAAGAGCGAGCAACTTAATAATATTGTAAAATCACTCTATTCAAATGGTATGAACATTCTGCAAATTGCAGAGATAACAGGAATCAGCAAAGATGAAGTGGCAGCGGTCTTGAAATAGAATGCTAAGTCGTTTTAATATCGAGTGTTAAGAAAAAATGTGATTTTCTTAACACTCGATTGTTATATTGCCGTTTTTTTTATACCTTCGCAATCTGAAACGTATTGGGATTCCCTTATTGTCGTGATTTGAATGACAAATTCGATTCTCGTCGTTATGACTACTATACAAATCAAAATAAGATGAAATTAGACAGAAGATTATTGACAGGTGCTGCTGTCATGGTGATGTCAGCATCGGTGATGTCGGCTTTTGCCGACAATCAACCTGCTTTTCCTGGAGCCGAAGGCTTTGGCCGATATACTACAGGCGGTAGAGGCGGAGCAGTATATCATGTAACGAAACTGGATGATGACGGATCGGAAGGTACTTTCCGGTGGGCTTGCAACAAGAGTGGAGTCAGAACTATCGTGTTTGACGTCAGTGGTACGATATTCCTGAAGAGCGCTCTGCAGTTGAAGAAAGGCAATGTCACTATTGCCGGACAGACAGCCCCCGGTGATGGCATTTGTATTGCAGATTATCCGTTCACGATAGATTCTGACAATGTCATTCTTCGCTTTTTGCGTTTTCGTTGTGGCAACCGTCATGTGGATAAGCACGAAGGTGACGGACTTGGCGCTATGGACCGTAAGAATATCATAGTGGACCACTGCTCGGTGAGCTGGAGTATCGACGAATGCCTGTCCGTCTATGGCAGTAAGAACCTCACTGTGCAATGGTGTATAGCCTCACAAAGCCTGAAGAACTCCGGACACTCAAAAGGTGCCCATGGTTATGGCGGCAACTGGGGCGGAAGCGGTGCGTCGTATCATCATAACCTGCTTGCCGACCACGATTCCCGAACCCCACGACTGGGGCCGCGTCCCGGAACCCAGACCGACGAGAGGATGGACATGCGCAACAATGTGATATACAATTGGGGCGGCAACGGCTGTTATGGCGGTGAAGGAATGAACGTGAACATCGTGAATAACTATTATAAACCAGGAGCAACTACGCGGAAAAGAAGCAAGACCATCCAGCGCCGTATCGCTTGTCCGGGTATACGCACCGTGGATTACTGTCTGGACAAGACACTCCTTGCATCACGATTCCAGCAGGCTTCCGGTATATCCTGCAAGAAAGGCGATGTGAAAGGGTCGGCAGAAGATGGCAAGAATTATGTTACCATCAAGGGAACGAAATATGAGATTGACATGAGTGGAAAACTTGCCACAATAACCGTGAGTGGTACTCAGATTAATGTGCCGTGGAATGATTGGGCAAAGATGCTCCATGTGTGGGGAAAATATTATGTGGAAGGCAATCATAATCCGGATTGGGATGTGGTGAATAAGGATAACTTCAAGTATGGCGTTTCCGACCAGATTGACAAGACCGGCAACGACGGCACTTATCCCGGTGACGAAGCAATACAGTTGAAGACACCGATGGTTTTCGAGACCGTAACTACTCATACTGCGGCAGAAGCCTTCAACCGAGTGCTCGACTATGCCGGTGCGTCATTGCGTCGCGATGCTCTCGACAAAGTCATAGTCAGCGATACCCGTAGCGGTTCTGATACCTATACAGGCAGCGGATGTACGTCTGGCATTATTAATAGTCAGGACGACACGAAACCAACCGATGCTTCTGCAGACTGGAGTCCTTGGCCAACACTTGCTACAGATGCCTCTATCGACGTTACAGATACTGATGGCGACGGAATGCCGGACAGTTGGGAAGATGCCAATGGACTTGACAAGAATGATGCTGAAGACGGAAAGACGCTCGCTGCCGATGGATATACCAATCTGGAGCATTATCTGAACAGTATCGTGGAGAGTATCATGACTAAAGAGAACGAGGGAGGTAGACTCCTCAGTGGCAGTCAGACGTATGAAGATGCAGCCGGTATTGCTGATGTTGCGCAGGATAGCAACAATGTGGATGATGGCAACATCTATAACCTTCAAGGTATGCGTGTAGAGCACACCGTCGATGGTCGCATCTACATCAAAGACGGGAAGAAATTCGTAAAGTAGAAGAAATTGCGTGACAATGAAATAATAGGTTGAGTAGAGGAGTGTGTAATCCCTGCTCAACCTTTTTGTCCTTTTATGGCTTACAGCAAGCGGTTATAAAATTCCTAATAAAACGGCCAATGACCGATTGGGACTATATTCTCTGCTCTGTATTGTTGTAAGTCAGCATGCTTTGCGGCACGTTGTCTTTCACGCTTTTGATAATCAGTTCAGCCATAGAATGGCGCACGAAAGTCTTTGTGGTAAGCAATACCACGTCTCTCACCGGTATCGGCAGGGCGAAGGGACGCACCAGTCGCATCTGTTTGTCGGAAAGTTGGCTAAGGGCGAGTTCCGGAATGAACGTCACGCCCTGTCCGCTTTCCACCATTCGCATGAAAGTCTCTATACTGCCGAGCGAGTATTTCGACTTGCTCTCTGTTGCCGATTTCAGATCGCAGAATTTCACAAGCTGGTCGCGGAAGCAATGACCCTCGTCGAGAAGCCACAGAAACTCGTTGCCAAGGTCTGAAGTCTTTATGTTCTTGTTGTTGAACAGTGGGTCGGTTTCTGCCACATAGGCTATGAACTGCTCATAATATAGCGATGTCTGGTTGAAAGCCTCCAGTTCGTCGAGTCTCACGGCGATGGCAGCGTCCAGCTCGCCGCGGTTCAGTGCCTTCTTGATGTCGGCAGTTTTCATTTCGATGATGTGGAAGTCGATGCCAGGATTCTCCTTCTCCAGTTTGGTGAAGAAGCGTGGCAGCAGATATGGTGCTATTGTGGGCAGTATGCCGATACGGAACGAACCCTTCAGCGAGTGTTGTTCTTCAGCCACGATGTCCTTTATCTTGTTTGCTCTCGAAAGCACCTTCCATGCCTGTTCCACCACAAGCTTGCCGATTGCAGTAGGAGTGACCTGTTGTGATGAACGTTCGAAGATTTTCACTCCGAGCTCCTTCTCCAGTTTCTGAATCATGGCGCTCAGTGTGGGTTGTGTCACGCCGCACTGTTCTGCGGCATTGGCGAAGTGTCTGTATCTGTATACAGCCACGATGTATTCCATTTGTTGTAGAGTCATGGGATGCTTTCCTCCTCTGATGATTAATTTGATTAGCGTTGCAAATATACTAAAAAATACCCGTTGGCAGAATATATTTAATGCATATTAACCCAGATGACATCTTGGGGCTAAAAGAGCACGGTGCTTGCCCAACAAGGGTACGGTGCTTACCCATCATGGGCACGGTGCTTGCCCCTGATGGGCAGAATTGCCGTCCTATGTCTGTCCGATACATTCATGCATATTCATGTTCCCAGATTTCAGCCAACGCATTAAGAAATATCAATTCAGCTTTAGTGAATAGAAGTTTTCTATCTTGTAACAGTGATTTCAGCTTATGCTTTTTCAGAATACTTGCCTTTATAAACAGAAACAGAATTAGGTGATAATTCTGCTTGCAAAACGTTGTGGTAGTGACCGGATTACTTGTAAAAATATTGAATGATTATTATTGCTGATTGCTTTTGATAGTTGTGTGAAATTTGTATCTTTGCATACGGAAACACTATTTTTTCAAGTTAAAAAGGAACACCAAATGGAAACTACAATATATCATTATGCACTCTGCGTGTCGTTAACGCTGATGCTCTTCTTCTCATATCGTTTTTTCTTTGGCAGACTGCCGGACAGCGAGTTATACCGTCCCTATAGACAGTCGCGTAGGCTGATGGGCGTGGCGTTGCTGGAACTGTCAGCCAACTATATGGTGCATTTCTTCATAACACCCCGTGCCGTCTGCCCTGCTATAGCCATTCTGATGAACCTCTGCACCTACTGGCTTTCTGTATGGCTTTTCGGCAGTGCGATGATGCTGTTGCTCGACAGAGAATGGGTGAGCCGACGGCGTTTCATTAGGCATATCGTCAGCTGGGTGGCATATTGTCTGATCACTTTTGTACTGTGGTTCTTGTTGCCGTCAAGGGTTTCGCTCACAGCATTGCCCATTGTGCTCGCAATAGTGTTTATGGCGTATGCCGTCCGTGTGGCGCGAAAGGTGTTTCTTACTTTCCGCAGAACCATCCGCCGGCTTGACGATTTCTATTCGGACGACGGGGCGGCATACATCCGGTGGATGTCGGTATTCACTTACTGGGCTGTTTTCTTTGGGGCAGGGCAGGGCGTGTTCACCTTCGTGCCAGACCGTTATGTGTATGTCTGGATAATATCCGCCATACCTTTTTATATATATCTTTATGAGTCGTATTCCAATTATCTGCTCCTCTACGAACAGGCGGCGGACATCCTTGACAAAAGTAATGATGCTGATGCCGCTGACAAAGAACAGCAGACCGCACAGAATCCGTCACAGTCAGTTGCTGACAACGTGACCGACGGACATAACGCCCGCCCGCAGCTCGTTATGTCGCATGACCAGGAAGCGGCATTGGAACGTGGCATCAAGGAGTGGATAGACAAGGAGGGGTATACTGTGGGCGGACTGAACATCGCTGACGTGGCACGCGCCACGGCTACCAACCGCACGTATCTCTCTGCCTATATCAATACGCATTACCAGATGACGTTCAGAGAGTGGGTTAACATGCTGCGTCTTGACTATGCCAAGAGATTGATGAGAGACAATCCCGAACTTCCGGTGGCGGAAGTGGCAAGGCAGGCAGGCTATCTCTCGCTGAGCTATTTCACAAAGACATTCAAGGACGCTGAGGGTGTAACTCCCGGTAAGTGGTGCAGGTAAATGAGGTGTCCGATTTGCTCATTCCACAAAAAGACAGTGCTCTAACGTAAAAATCCGGTCCCAACGGCCGTTTCGCCTTTGCTGAAGTTGTTGTTTTTAGTAAATTTACAACCGCAATCGTTACGATTAAACAAGACTAAAAACAATAAAAAAACAAGCTTATGGCAAAATTAAGTTCTTTCTGGTGCAGGCTTCTTTTATTCCTTGCACTGCTTTGTGTGTCGCCGAAAGTGCTGGCACGAGACATTACTTTCAATGATTATACTACACTTGTGAAGAGTCCGACGTTTGATAAGCCATGGACTGAAATCAAGTTTATGTTCTTTGACGAAGACGGCAAAGGCAATGACAGTTTTTTCCAAGGATGTGCTTGGCTTACAATAGACGGGGTGCCTACGTCGGTATTCTTCCGCGAAATAGCATGTGAAGAAACCAATGGCAAAGATGGAGCCAAAAGTAAGGACAATCCTGGCAAGTGGTATGACGTGCATACTTATACCCTGAGGGGCACTACTTATACTGTAAGACTGTATAACGCTTATCGTGAAAGCAATGGTGAACATTATGTGACAGTGTATATTTCGCCGGACAAGATACGTCCCGGAGAAAAGCACACTTTCGGTATAGCTGGAAATTGGAGGGCAAATAGAAACCCATTCCAGCCTCGTGCTAAAACCTTTGAAGTCACTATGCCTACATATATAGGCAACTATCTGGTTAATCAGAGTTATAGCAGACCTATTAAGCATACTTCATTCGACAAATGCATTTTCCCGGTTAATGTAAATTCTGAATACGGTCCTACGACATTTGCCACAAACGGCGAAGCCGTTGACAGTTATGATGACCTTAATAAATTGGAATTTACCGACCCTGCGACAATGGCGAGCAGCGCCACAGTGGAAAAAGGACAGACTGAGGGTTGGGTGGAATTAGGAGTGAAGGAAATCGCCCTTGTAGAGAAATTAATACCTGTGCAATGGTCGTATTTTGCCGGAACGAAAAAAAATTACATAGGTGGAACATACGTGTACGACTGGACTATGGGTTGTCTTCCAGGGTATCCACGATCCTTAGATCTTTCAACAGAGCAAAACCAGTGGAAAAAGGAAATTACAGTAAAGTGGGGGTCGTCCGGAGGCGCATATTTTTATGTAAAGTCTTATGGTAAATGGGCCGTAACGCGTGTGGAAAAGAAAAACAGTGCCGTTGTAAGGACGCCCGTAGCCACCGTGGATTTTACGGGAGACGGGAATCTGTCGGTTGTAGACGACAAGTCTCTCCAATACGACACGGATTATGAATATGAAGTAAGCTTCATACCCACCGGCATGACAGAAGACACCACTGCGACGAAGATTCTGACGTCCACCGTGAAGGCCCGTCTTGTAAGAGATGTGCCGATAACGATAACCAAGATTGACGAAGGCGAGAACGACCTCACTGTATACTGGAACGCTCCGCAACTTGGCGGCAACAACAAGTTTCAGTATAAGGTGTATCGTGCCGAGGGCAACTCTCAGAACGACGGCACCACGTCTTCTCCCTCGTACAGCTGGGAGGAAGTGGGCAAGATAGACGTGTCAAACTTCAAGCAGACCGAATATTCGTTTAAAGACACCAAAAACCTTAAGTCGTGCACGCAGTATTTCTATAAGGTGGAACTCGTGGTGGAAGCATGGAACGACAAGACCTTCGACAGCGGAGAGAAGCAGCTCAAGTCGTACAGAATAAAGGGCAAGTCGAGCGTCACTTCATTGGAGGCTTCCAAGGGAGACTATACGGGAGTGGTGAAACTCTCGTGGAAAGCCGAGCAGAAAGGTACCACTTCCACCAAATACGTACTTTCGCGCCGAATAATCGGCGGTACGCAGTGGAGCCAGGTTTATGCGGTTGACGGCACAAGCCAGAGCTACTACTATGAAGACAACACCGCCCTTGCCGGCAACTACTATCAGTATCGCGTGCGCTCTTACGTGCAGTGTGACGACGACCAGTTCACGTCAGGTGAGGAACTTTGCGACGGCTTCTGCCGCAGCACCGGAACCCTCTCCGGACGTATCAGCTACGATCAGGGAACGGCAGTGGCAGGCGTAAAGGTGGTGCTCACCAAGAGTGACGGACAGAAAGACACGGAACAGTTCTATACGCTACAGACAAGCGGAGCCGGCTCCGGCGTGAGACAGACTTTCAGCGATGAGGAGAAGGGAAAGTTTGCGCGTGCCTACACGGCACAGCTGCTCGTCAGTCCGGCATCCCAGATAGACATGACCGACGGCAACGCTGTGATATTCAGTCTTGGCGACCGACACAGACTTTCGCTCGGCACAAAGACAGGCAACCGTTATCCGCTCTTCCTCGAAGACGGCAGCACATCGGCAAACACCGGTCTGTGGCTGAAGGAGAGCTGCTTCACGTCAGTAACCCTTTCCTGCGACTCGCTGTCCGGATTCAGAGTGACGCTCATAGACGATAACGACAGCATAAGCACTTACACCAATGCTGTCGGCAACCTCGCTGCGTCCGTGGATGCTGTCTGCTTTGGCGGTACTGCATCGGAGAACGACCAGAAGAGCTGTTTCGCAGGCTACATCGACGAGATGCGCCTTTTCAGCGGCAAAGCCCTTACGGAAGAAGAGATAAAAGAAAACTATAACCACCCGCTCAGCGGAGTGGAGGACGGCCTCTTTATCTACTGGCCCGTAGACGAAGGCATCGAAAACCAGCTTACGGCTTACGACTACTCGAAGACCAACGGCGTGGCTAACGCTCATCACGGCAATATCAAGCTGTGTAATGTGTCAGGCACATTGCCGCCGGCAAACATGCTCAGCCTCTTTGCCGTGACCGACTCGCAGGGAAACTACACTCTGAGAGGAGTGCCGTTCAACGGCTCGGGAACGACATACACCATCACGCCGCAGTTAGGCACCCATTCCTTCTCGCCGATTTATTCCAGCCGTTATGTAAGTGCCTCGTCGCTTGTATATAGCGGTGTGGACTTCAGCGACCAGTCGTCCTTCCCCGTCAGCGGAAAGGTTTATTATGCCAATACCACAATCCCCGTTGAGGGCTGCACCGTATACGTAGACGGCAAGGCGGCAAGCAACAACGGCAAACTGGCACAGACCTCAAGCGACGGAACGTTCAGCGTAAGCGTGCCTATCGGCAGACACTATATAGAGCTGAGCAAAGAAGGCCACGTGTTCGTAGGCAACGGACGCTATCCGGAAGATCCCCAGGGCATCGGCACCACGTTCCTCTGCGAACAGCCGATAAGCAACCTGCAGTTCAACGATTCAACGCTCGTTAACTTCACGGGACGTATAGCCGGCGGTCTGCATGAAATGAAAAAGAACGTGGGCTTCGGTCTGAGCAATAACAATATCGGACAGACTGTCATCACGCTCGAGTGTCTGGATACGAACAACGGACAGGCCATCTTCAATGCCGTGACCGTGAAGGATAACGGCATCTACAAGGTGGAGGAGAACAAGAACCGCCTGGACGTTACTTCCCAGACCCCATTGATAAGTAGCGAGTCATACCGCGGAGCAGCCAACTACAGCAGTTTCGCCTATATCAAGACTGACCCGAAGACAGGAGAGTTTTCGGCTATGCTTCCGCCGCTGAGGTATGCACTTCAGGAGGTGAAGTTTGCCGGGAACAACACGGACAATCCGTTTAATGGCGAAAACCTCATAACGCAGAGCTGTTCCATTGACCTCTCCGACCCACTGCACGAAGAGACCGACACGGTGTCTGTGGACGGAGAACTGAAGGTGTACAGATACAACAAGTCATTCAACTATGTCTGGCATACGGAGCCGGTGTTCAACGTGACGCAGACAGACAACAATATCGGTGCGTTCGGCATCAGAACATATAATGTTTATGATGCTCAGGGCAGCTTCGACGCCACGGTGTATGAAGAGACTATGGATCCGCAGACCTACGTAAGTACTGCGAAATATAATTATGGCTATCCGCTGTTCAACGCTCTTGACAAGTATACCTTCAAACTTGAGGCGTATGAGGAGTATACCAACTACGACAAGAAGGACGATGACGGTAAGTATGTCTACGAGAAAGTTCCGCTTGACAGTACCACGGTGCTTATCAGCAATGCTCTGTCGGCTGACCAGACGGTCTATGGCAACAGTGTGGATGAAGATGAAGAAGGAGTGAAGACCAGCCAGATACAACTCGACGACAAGGGTACGTTCTCCTATACATGGAAGGCAGGAAGCCCCAATACCACCAGTCCGTTCACAAAGGCAATACAGTTCTATTATGAAGTGGACGGTGTCTCGAAAAAGTGGAGGGAGAACGGTCTGGAGGCTGTTATCCTCGGCTCAAAGCCTACCGGCAACAACTTCGTCACCAGAGGACCTAATGTCTTGGAGATGATTCTGAGAGACCCGCCCGGATCTGCATCGAGTGCGTCGTGGACAAAGGGTACCACGGTGAACCATATCAAGACGCGAGGCACCGTGTATTCTTCACAGACAAACACCACTGCCGTGGCAAATCTCGGATGGTGTGTTACCATTGCTACGGGTGTCGTGGGCTGGATGACGGAGGCACGCTCCGAAACGAAGCACGACCAGGAGGCAGGTATGATTGTTACCACCGAGGGCGAGAACGCAACGAGCTGGACCCGCTCCATTACGACAGAACGTACGATATCCACATCTTCCGATCCGGCATACGTCGGTGCGCAGGATGACGTGTTCGTAGGTTCGTCAACCAATCTTGTCTTCGGAGACGCCAATGAGGTGACACTGCTGCGTGACGGTACAGGACAGGACAAGGCCAAGCTCGACTGTCATACCATAACCATTACAGGACTGGATTATGACACGGAGTTTATGTATTCCGTCAACTATATAGAGAACACTCTGCTGCCCAACCTTGAGAAAGTGAGAAACAGCCTGCTTATCACCCTGCCGGCAGAATCAGTTGACAGTTACGTCAACACTACCGACAAGCCGGTGTATGTCACGGCTTTGGAACCGACAGACGAAAGGTTCGGCTCAGACAATGACGATGCCGACGTATGGTCGGAAGAAGAGGGCCTCTGCCCACGCCCTTCTTCCGTAGGACCGTCATACAGGATGGTAATGCCTCAAGGCGTGGATCCCACCAAGAAGTTCGTTGACGAGGTG
>CAVBFA010000133.1:0-10178 GCA_963594595.1 Oscillibacter sp.
CTGATACTGGTTCAGCTGAGAGCCAGATAGCATTGTTCTCATACCGTATTTCCCACTTGACGGAGCACCTGAAGAAGAACCGTAAAGATCATACTACCGCAAGGTCTCTGACCAAATTGGTAGGTAAGCGTCGTGCATTGCTCGATTATCTCTACGACCGCGACATCGAGCGCTATCGTGCTATAATCAAGGCTCTCGGTCTGCGTCGATAATAATCGCGCTGCTGAATGCACAAAAAGAACTAGTCCCGATCGGCAACACGCCAGTCGGGATTTTTTGTTTTGTTGCCACTACATAACGATTTGCTGCCGTCGTCATAGCGCTTTACGATGAACAGAAAGTACAAAAATATACATTTATATAGCATTTTTTATACTAAAAGTTATGTAATTAGAAAAAAAAGATTAACTTTGCACCATATATCACAATATTTAAAAGAGGAAACAGTAGTTTTATTCACAAAAATAAATATAGAAATAACGAATTAGATTTATTTATACGGTTATGAAAAAGTTCTTAATTATGCTGGCTATAGCCGGCGTTTCCCTGACCTCAATGGCACAGGAAACAGAAACAGCAACAGAAAAGTATAGCGTAGCAACTAACTCTTTCTGGAGTAATTGGTTCGTACAGGGTGGAGTGCAGTGGACTGCGTTCTATTCTTCACTCGAGCATGGTTTCGACACATCTAACAACCCATTCAAGAGTTTCCGCTCTAACCCACAGGCTTCTGTAGCTATCGGTAAGTGGTTCACTCCTGGTCTCGGACTCCGCACAAAGGTATCCGGAATCTGGGGCAAGGCAAACGGCGACAGCTTCAAATACTGGAACGCACAGGAGCAGGTGCTCTTCAACCTGAGCAACATGCTCTGCGGCTACAACCCTAAGCGTGTGTACAACTGTATTCCATTCGCTGGTGCTGGTTTCGCTCGCAACATGAGTTCTGACATGTATGCTGCAGGAATGAGCATCGGTTTGCTCAACGAGTTCAACATCAACAAGCGCGTTGCCATCAACCTCGAGTTGGGCTGGAACCGTCTGGAGAACGACTTCTACTCAGAGGGTCACGCAAACAACGGTCCTCGCGGATGGGATTCTCACGACAACTACCTCTATGCTGAGCTCGGCCTCACTCTCAACATCGGCAAGACCGGATGGTCTAAGGTGCCAGATGTTGACGCTATCAAGGCTCTCTCTCAGTCTCAGATCGACGCTCTCAACGCTCAGCTCGCTGACTCTAAGGCAGAGAACGACCGTCTGAAGGCCATGCTGAACGAGAAGCCAAAGGAGGTTGTAATACCTGAGTCTATCAAGCAGTTCATCACTACTCCGGTATCTGTATTCTTCAACTGCGGTAAGACAGACGTTGCCAATCCTAAGGACCTCGTCAACGTTGAGGCTCTCGCTAAGTTCGCTAAGACAAACAACTCTAAGATCATGGTTACAGGTTTCGCCGACAGCGCAACAGGTACTCCTCAGATCAACCAGAAGCTCTCTGTTAAGCGTGCTGAAATCGTTAAGGGCGAGCTTATCAAGATGGGTGTAAATGCTGACAACATCTCAACTCAGGCTCACGGTGGTGTAGAAACACTCTCACCAATCTCATTCAACCGTCGTGCAACAGTTCAGATCACAGAGCAGTAATCTGCTCGTCTGAAAATCATAAATTAACTGGAAGCCTTCCGTCTCATCGCAGACGGAAGGCTTCCTTTCGTTTTAAAACTACTGCCATGACTACAACCGAAATGGATCCGTTCTGATTGCGCTTTTTGCATCTCCTTTACTAACGTTTCATTCCATGACATATTTTGGGTACGTTTTTGGCTCTGATTGTGCCCAACCGGGGCAAGCAGCGTGCCCCACTTGAGTAAGCAGCGTTCCCAACATGTGCAAGCAGCTTGCCCATTTCTTGAAGTTTTTGTTATCTTTTACAATGATTATCTCTGACCTGTCATTACACGGTTCAATGCAATAGCGGACAGCAATAAAAAAATAAATCTGATGCTGATTACCAATCTTTTTAAGTACGAATAATCCAAGATACAATACATTCAATCCAAAATTCATACAAACGAAACATTTACCATTTTTTTTGTATTGTTAATTTTCGTACATTTGTAGGTGAGAAAAAGAAATGTGCAAGACAGTTGTTGTGCACAGAAAAATTAATCTAACGAGAGTTCATTTAAAACAAATAGCTTATGTCTCAGAACAGAACAGTAATCCAAGGTCTCGAACCAGACAACGGACAGGGTGGTAACAACATGAACAGCGGGCTCGGCAACAGCTTCTATTCAAGAAGCGGACGCCAGGCAGCAAGAGGCACCGTGGTGCCGGGAATGATGGGCAACGAAACACAACAGCCAGGCAACAACGCCGGAGAACAGCCACAACAAAGACAGCGCACCATACAGCCAGGAAAACCGGTTGTAGGATTCCTCTATTCTGTTTCCAGAACAGCAGCAGGAGAGTTCTGGCCTCTGCAGATTGGCCGCAACACTATCGGACAAAGCGCCGACTGCGACATACAGCTCGCCGAAGGCACCGTGTCGGGCAACCACGCCGTAATCGTGGTGAGACAGCAGGAGGGCAAGGGCGTGATAGCTTCTATCAAAGACCCGGAATCCACCAACGGAACAAGACTCAACGGAACGCAGCTCGGATTCGACGCTGAAGCCTGCCACAACGGCGACATCATAACAATAGGCAACAACTATGAACTGCTGCTCATCCTCATCGATGCAGAGAAGGCAAACCTGAGAGTGAACCCTAACTTCATCGCCGTGGCAACGGAGGAGGACAGCGACGAATTCGGTGACGTGCCGCCATTCCGCGACGGACAGACACGCACCGAAGCCTACGACCCATACGGCAACAGCGGATACAAGCCAACAAACGGCACTGTAGGAATGGACGGATCTATCGATCCTAACCACGGCGGAACAATCTCCATGTGATGCAACCTAAGAAGACCGTATTAAAACGTGGCGCATACATATACCTCTTTGCCGAAGGGGTGTGGTACTGCTATAACCCGGCAGAGATGCCGTTGGGCAGCGGCGCTATGGGCGACGTGTATCTTGGCTTCAGATGCGACGACGGAGTGAAGGTGGCGATAAAGAGGGTGAAAGACTATTTCGCCAACAACCCCATGATAAGGCAAAGGGCACGTCAGGAGGCTTCACTCGCCTTCAGACACCCCAACCTCGTGGAGATGCTCGGATACTGCGAATATGCCCCCGACCGCGGACCCATCTGGATTATAAGCAAATATGTGCAGGGAGACGATGCCGACAAATATGTAGCGGCATTCCCCAACACCCACAACCGCGCCGAGAAAATCTGCCGGCTGATAATGCCGGTGATGGACGCCCTGGCATACATACACCAGAAGGGAGTGGTACACCGCGACATAAAGCCGTCGAACATCATGGTGGAAAACGGCAACAACGTGAGACTCATGGACCTGGGAATATCAAGGGTGAACGGCGGCAACAAGTTCTCGCAATACGGATTCATCGGCACACCGCAATATTCATCGCCCGAACAGATTAAGAGGGACGAGAGTTCGGGAGCCGAGAGCATAAACGGCCGCAGCGACATCTATGAGCTGGGCATCACGCTATACGAGCTGATAACCGGCAGCAACCCTATGGACAAGGGAAACGACACTGAGACGCTCGCGGCACAGATATCCGAGAAGCTGCCACCAAGCGACAAGATACCGCCGCAGCTCATGCGGGTGATATGGAAAGCGACAGAGAAGGACCAGATGAAGAGGTTCCAGACAGTGAAAGAATTCAAGCAAGCAATAACGATGGCTCTCACCTACCAGCCTACAACGATGGAGAAGACAATGGAATGGGCAAAGCAGAACAAGGCTCTTGCCGCAATAATGGTCTTTCTCGCCATCTGCGCCATGGCAATGGTCATCGTTTTACCGTTCATCATAAATCAACAATAATGGATCTGCAGAAGATATATTCAGACAACTCTGCCTACGTCATCGCATTTGCCGAAAGCCGCATCGGAGGAAGACGCGAAAACCAGGACTCGTTCGGATGGAACGACACGAGACTGGGATACCTCGTCACCGTATGCGACGGCATGGGAGGCGGACCGGGCGGAAAGACTGCATCCACGATTGCCGTGAAGGAAATCGTAGACTCCATAACGGATGCCTCGGAAAAGGACGACCCGAAGACAGTGGTTGCCGATGCCGTGAGAAGAGCCAACGACGCCATCATAGAGGCCGGCAGGCAGACACCACAGCTCAAGGGCATGGGCTCCACGGCGACGGTGCTCCTCATCGGAAAGCAGTCGGCAATCGTGGCTCATGTGGGCGACAGCCGCATCTACCAGCTGAGGAGAGGAAGAAAGGTGTTCCGCACATTCGACCACTCCATGGTGTTCGAGATGGTGAAGCAGAAAGTGATAACAGAGGAGCAGGCACGCCTCTCTGCACAGTCTAACATCATAACGAGGGCTCTCGGCGCCGCTGAAACGGTGGATGTAGAAATTGCCGAGGTGGCATATGAGAAGGGCGACCGCTTCATGCTCTGCTCCGACGGCATACACGGCACGATGCCGGAGAAGGAACTGTTGAAGCTGGTGTCGAAAAGGAGCGTAAGCCTCGCCACCGTCACCGACGACATCGCCACCCACGTTGACAATCTGGGACACAACGCCGGAGGAGGACACGACAATCTTACGCTTGCCCTCGTAGAAACAAGAAAGTACTCTAAACTAACCCCAAAGATGACCAAAGCAGCAAGAATAATCATCGCCGTAATGCTCGTGGGACTCGCGGCAAGCATCATGACAAACGTGATGCAGTATCGCACCGCCGATGCGGCAACCAAGGCAACCGCCGACAGCATTGCATTATACAAAGACTCCGTGAAGAAAAGCCAGGCCGCAGTGGCAACCCTCACCGACTCGATCAAGAAATTAACTAAAAACAAATAATTCTGACTATGAAAGTATATTCTATTGGAAGAGAGACAGGATGCGACATCGTTATCAACGACAGCACCGATGTCATAAGCCGCCGGCATGCCATCCTCAACGTCACGTCGATGGGAAAGATGACGATTGTTGACCAGAGCCATAACGGCACCTATGTCAACGGCATCAGGATAGCGCCCAACGTGCCAGTGCCGGTAACACGCAAAGACAGCGTTTCGTTCGCCCACGTGGCACGCCTCGACTGGAACCGCGTTCCAAAGAGCGGCGAGGCAATAAAGTATGCCATCATAGCAGTAGTGGCACTCGTGGTCATTGCCATTGCCGGATTCGGCATCAAGGCGGCAATGGGAGGCGGCAGCTCTGCCGGAACGCAGGAGAAGCCGGCTGCCGTGGCTGACACCACGAAGACCCAGAAAGACGAGGACAAGCAGAAGGAAGAGAAAGCCGAAAGCAAGGACGACAACAAGAAGGACGGGCAGAAGGCTGACAAGAAGCAGACAAAGAAAGACAACAAGCAGCAGGCAAAAGACGACAAGCAGCAGAAGAAAAACGACTCTAAGGCTGCCGACGCCGCAAAGAAGGACAAGCAGCAGAAAAAGAGCGAGACTCAGAATGAAGACAACGCCAAGAAGTCTGCCGGACTGAGAATCTGATGCCTGGCAACTGTCATTAGTATACATATTATTATTTAATCAAAAAAAGAACGCTACACTATGAGAATATTGAAAATAGGACGCGACGCAAGTTGTGATATCGTCATACAGAGCCCGATGGTGAGCTCGGTACACGCAGAACTGACACTGCTCGACAGCGGTGACATGATGATAGAAGACAGAGGCAGCCACAACGGCACCTTCGTGATGGGACAGCAGATTAAACCGGGCACACCGGCAAAGGTGACACGTGGCGACAAGATAACGTTCGGCAACGTGGACCTGCAGTGGAACCAGGTGCCGATGCCTGAGGACAACTCGGCATACAAGGGCATCTACGGCATCGGAAGCCATTTCAACAACGACATACAGGTGACTGGAGCCACGGTGAGCCGCTATCACGCCACTGTGAAACAGGGACGCGACGGAAAGTTCTATATCTTCGACCACAGCAAGAACGGAACTACCGTTGACGGTGTGCGCATACCGAAAGACACGGCATACCGCATCAAGAAGAAGAGCGCCGTGGTCTGCGGCGGAGTGCCGGTGAACCTCGCCACACAGTTGCCATGGCCAAGCGAGTCGTGGAAATATATCGTGGGAGCAGTGGCAGGACTGGTAGTCCTCGTCGGAGTGGGATTCGGACTGATGAAACTCATCGGTGGCGGATTCGGCGGAGGCAAGGAGTATAGCGACGAAGAGCTGTATGCACGCTACAACACTTCCATCGCCATGATCATCGGAAACAACCACCTGGAGGTGACCTGCGGCGACCTCGACCTTGCTGCGTCGGCGGGAATACCTACAAAATGGGTTCCTATCAGCAAAGGGTCAATCTCACAGGAAGAGATAAACAGCATAAACTACCAATTCAGGTCTAACAGAGCCGTAGTGTACACCACTGCAAACTACTACTTTGTGGGTGCTGAGGACATATCCGCAATACAGGAGTACATCCTCAACCGAACAAGCTTCGCCACGGGATTCTTCGTGTCGCAGGACGGACAGCTCGTCACCAATCTGCATGTCGTGAAGCCTTGGCTCTTCAACACGTCGGTGAGCGAACTTGAGATGAAGATAAAGACAGAGCTCTCGGCTCTGGCCACAAACATAGAATTTCTGAAAAACATTCAGATGAAGTCTGCCGACGGTCTGCAGGCATACACAACGATGGTGAAGGTAACCGGCGTGAACGACGGCATCAGCATCATTCCGCAGGCCAAGTATTTCTCAGTAGAGAACCTCATCCGATGCAGAGTGCTCTCTGCCGGCGACGACACCAATGTGGACGTGGCCCTCATACAGTCTGACAAGGGTGAACTGCCTCACGGCAGCACATTCATCAACCTGAAAGACTCTATGGACGTGAACGACAAAGACCTCACCGTAGGCACACACATCTACACCATCGGTTTCCCATTCGGAATCAGCCTTCAGAAGACCGACTCTGAAAAGGGCATACAGGTGCTGGCACGTGGCGGAAGCATCACACAGATGCCTACTGAGTTCAGCTTCGGATTCGACGCCGCATCCTTCGGAGGCGCCAGCGGATCTCCTATCTTCAACAAGAAGGGAATGCTCGTGGGAGTGCTCAACTCCGGAGTATCGGTATCCCAGGGCTTCAACTATGGCATAAAGGCGAAATTTGTGAAGGATCTCGTGGAGAACCCTCACGTGGTGAAATAGGCCCCAACGGTCATTGGACTGTTTGAATGCAGGCTCTGGCAGTAGACAAGTAGACAAGATACGAGTAAACAAGGAGGAAACTATAAAGATGACAAACATGAAGAAGATAATAATGTCGATAATGATGACGGCGATATGCACAATCGCATCTGCCGCCATCACACAGAAGATATACCTCAAGAACGGTTCGGTGCTCAGCGGCTTCATAGCCCATCAGGAAAAGGACGGATACATGGAGGTGAACACCGACGAGGCAATAATCTGCATCAGCGCTTCTGACATCACGGTGAAGGAAGTGACACGAAAGGAAAGCCAGCTCGACAAGGCGTGGCGCAAATGGGCAAAAGACAATGATGCGCTCATGGGCTACGGCAACGACAAGTCTTTCACTCTCTGCAACATCTCTGCCGGCACGGATGTCAACGACTCGATTGCCAGCGAACCGGACGAACTCGACTTCGAGGAGCGTCTGGCTGAGGATGGCAAGACATTCAACAACGTGCGTATCCTGGAACGCGGCATGAAGGTAAGATTCCTGCAGCTCGCTCCCGACAGCTATATCCTGAGATGGGACGAGATAGACCGCATAGAGGGTGTGCGCAGCGCAAAGAATGCCCTCTCAGGACTCAAGCGTACTTACACGCTGAAGTCGGGCAGAACGGTAGAAGGTGAATATGCCGGTGAATCATTCGAGACGGTAAGCGTGTTCAAAAGCGACGGTACGGTGGAGACAATGCCCTTCGGCGACATCAAGACACTGAAGATTTCTGCCGTCAACCCCAACCAGGACATCGCCGAACAGAGTCCGCTGCGCGATGTGGTGACACTGACAAACAACCGCACGAGACGCGGAATCATCGTGGAGCAGTATAACGGAGGACCGGCAAGCGCCAACTACCTCAAGATGCGCAACTCCAACGGTGTGGAAGAGAAAATAATGACCAGCAACATCGAGTCTATCGGCAAGGAGAAGAACACGGCTTACAATCCTCTGTTCGACATCCTCCTGAAGCCGGGCGAAGTGATGGTAAACAGGGAAAAAGCTGAATTCGTGAAGGTCACGGAAAAGGATGACGCCCTCGTTCTCGACTCGATACCGGAAAAAGTCATCAGACTGAAGTCTAAAGGCGGCATGGCGACATTCGACGTGGAATACAACGGTGACGTGAAAACCGAACCGTTCCAGGTGGTGACGCTGACAAAGAAAACCGTCAAGAAGGTTGATGTTTACAGCTTCACCTACAAAGACCTCGCACGCTCCACATTCCAGCCCAAGAAAGAGGAAACAAGCATGAACGGCACGAAGAAAGTGACATTCAGCGTTCCTGCAAATGCTGTCTTCGCCATATACTATTCCGCTTCAAACCGAGCCATACCTATCATAACTGAATAACAGATATATCCCTGCGGCAATAAATGATTATATTGTCCGTTATGGATAAGGAGTGAGAAGCGAACAGTAACCAGTGCCTATAGCCGTATGTCGCCCCAAAGCGGCATCCGGCTAATGCTGGTTAAAGAGAACACTTCTTCAAACGGACTGATGACCCTATGGGTAAACAATCTGCTGACCACTTGGGCTTCAAGGCTCCAACAACTAAAGTAACGAAGAAAAAAGCTAAAAACAAAGAACCGATGTTCCCTATATTCTCCAAGACAATCAGCCTACACGGAGCTGCAAACTCCATGCAGGGCGGACGAAAAGAAAACCAAGACGACCAGGGATTCATAGACACGCCGCTTGGCTTCCTCTTCGTGGTCTGCGACGGAATGGGTGGCGGACCGGGAGGCAAGACCGCCTCGGCGATAGCCAAACAGGAGATTGCCAGACATCTGAACTCCTGCAATCAGCTGACGCCACGCAAACAGGCTCTGCGCATCGCCGTGGCAAAAGCCAACGACGCACTCAACACCGCAATGGCTGCCAACAAGGAACTGCGCGGCATGGGAACCACGGTGGTGGCGATACTCATCAACAGTGAATCTGCTATAGTATGCCACGCCGGCGACAGCCGCTGCTACAGGATGCACGGCAGACTGATGCTCTTCCGCACGCAAGACCATTCGCTCGTGGGAGAACTGGTGAGAAAGAAGGTGATGACGGAAGAGGAGGCTCGTGTCTCGCCTCAATCCAACGTGATATCAAAAAGTCTCGGAAGCAAGACCGACCACAACCCTGACATCGAAGAGATGGGCTATCGCAAGGGCGACCGGTTCATCCTCTGTACTGATGGTGTGTGGGGCAGCATGCCACACAAGAAGCTGCTGAAGTTCTTCGCCGCCAAAGGACAGGCGGCAAATGTGGTGGGAAGCATATCGAGCGAAGTGGACAGACTGGGATTCGCCAAGGGCGGACACCACGACAACCACACCATCGCAATAATAGAGATGGACTGCAACTCCAAGCTCCACGACAAATGGTATAAGATAATGCTGACAGCAATCTGCGGCATTGCAGCCCTGGCTGCCTTCATCATCGGAATATGCCTCTACAGCGGCAGTGCCGGCAATGAAACGGCAAGCATCGGCAACACACCACAGGAATCCGGCAAAGCTCTTCACATCGGCAACGGACCGGCTGCTACGCCTTCAAAGACGGATGGCAAAATCACGGAAGACCTGTCGGAGAAGAATCTTCTGAAGGAAGGCAACGACACCACAAAGAAGAAGGACGAAGCCGCTGACGGTGACAACAAGGGAAATGCCTCTACTGCGGACAACAAGAAGGAAGCTGCCGACAAGAAGACTGATGCTGAAAGGAAAGCCAACGCCGACAAGAAGACCGACTCCGCCAAGCATCCTGCTGCCGACAAGAAAGGCAACAAGGAGAACAAGGATGCCGGAAATGGAAAGAAAACCGTAGCCTATGGC
>CAVBFA010000134.1:0-9976 GCA_963594595.1 Oscillibacter sp.
GACGCATACGATTAAACCCAAATCGGTCGTTAGGACGTATAATTTGCTTTATTATAATACTTGCAATCCAAGCAAGTTCTAATGACCGAATTAGGTCAACCACAAAACGAAACCGACTTTCCCGTCAGGCAGTCATGCCGACAGGAAAGTCGATTTTATCATAATCACGAATCTGGAGATTATCGCATAAGTCGCATTAACTCCAAACGGGATGATGACCGATTTGGGTTAATGAATTACTTCATCATCAATAGACTCTCGGCCCGAAGATGGTTGTGCCTACGCGCACCATAGTGCTTCTGCATTCCACGGCAACCTTGTAGTCGTGGCTCATTCCCCAGGAACGCTGGCAGAAAGCTGCAGAGTCGGCAAAATACTTTGCCTTCACCTCATCGAAGAAGTCGGCGGCCTGCATGAATTCGGAACGTATCTGGTTCTCGTCATCGGTATTCGATGCCATCATCATCAGTCCACAGATACGCACGTTATTGAGATTCCGCCATTCGCCATCGTCTAGAAGCTGGCGGCAGGCGTCAATCGTCAGTCCGTATTTCGTAGCCTCCTGTGCGATATGCAGTTCAAGAAGCACATCGATCACGCGGTCGTGCTTTGCAGCCTGCTTGTTGATTTCCTTGAGCAGCTTGAGCGAATCCACGGCATCCACCATAGAGATATACGGTGCGATATACTTCACCTTGTTGGTCTGCAGATGTCCGATGAAATGCCATTGAATATCCTTGGGCAGCGTGTCATACTTCTTTGAGAGTTCCTGTTCGTGACTCTCGCCAAATACCCTATGTCCCTCGGCGTATGCTGCCTCTATATACTCGTTGGGATGAAACTTGCTCACGGCAACGAGAGTCACTCCCTCGGGAATGTTGCTCTTCACTTCGCGCAGTTTGCCTGCTACATCATAATCCATGGTAATATAAATTTAGTTGAAAAATAAGTTTCCTTGACTCTGCTATCCATCGCCGCACCTTATTCTGCCGCTGTCTCGCCTTCGGCAGCCGGCTGCTGCTCGTATTCAGGAACATCGTTAGGCTCCTCTTTCTTCAGTTTGGCGGCTGAATTATGCTCGAAGACGTCCATTATCTGAGTCTCGGCAACAGAAGCAATTACATAGTCGATAGCTGTAGTGCCCATCACCTTGTCGATGTTGGCAACAGCCTGGTTGAAAGTGTTGGCATGAACGAGGTAGTTCACGTTGCTGCGCTTCTCCTTCTCTGTCTTTTCGTCGATAGTGATGAACTGGAGCTTTGCCTTGAAGAAACGGTCGGCGGAAGCATCCTCGCTGAAGAAAATCTCTCCGTAGGGCGCCTTCTTTATATCGCGCACCTCAAACTCACCGCTTATATAAGCCGACATCTCGTCGATGATAGACGACTCTGCCTCTGTGAAGCTGAGAGCGTCTACAACGTAGAGCTCGGTAATCTTTTTCTGCATTCCATCCTCCATCATCTTGTCGTAACGGATCTTGCACTCAAACCATGTTGAAGTTCTTGTTCTCATAATTCTATTGTTTTATCTATTATTTTTCTTTATATTTTTGTTTTCAATTCTATACCAGTCAGTATACCAGACCTCCGACAATCTCTACAGTACAAGTCCGAGAGCCACCGTCAGTCCATACACGAACATATTGCGCGCGGTATCGGCAAGCACGAGATTCAACTCCCTGCCCTGCCCTATCCTCACCATCTTGCGATAGGTAGCCACATGCATCAGCAGATATACCAACGGGAGTATGAAGGCAAGGGCATGACCCTGGAAGATAAATACGACACCCATCATACATGCCGCAATGCCCAACACGAGATACAGCATCCTGCCGGCAGCGGGGCCTATCTTCACTATAAGCGTCAGCTTTCCCGTGCGACGGTCGTTGTCGATGTCGCGGTAGTTGTTCACTACGAGCAGCGTGTCTATCACGAGTCCGCAGGCTATTGAGGCAAAGAGCACCTGCCACGTGACGGCGGAACATTGTATGTAATATGTGACGCAAACCGGTACGATGCCGAAGAATACCAGTACGAGCAGGTCGCCCATGGCATGAGAGGCCATGAACGTGGTATACAGGAAACAGAACGCCACACAGAGTATGCCGACGGCTATCATCTGCCAACCACCATACCATACGAGGGGCAAACCGATAAGGCATGCCAATGCCGTGGTGAGGAATATTCCCCACCGCATCTGCTTCACGTCTATCCAGCCCATGGCGCAGGCACGCGGCGGACCGAGTCTCTCCTCGTCGTCCTTGCCTCCTACGAAGTCGAAATAGTCGTTGACGAAATTGGCGTCTATCTGCATCACGAAGGCGAAGAGCACACACAACAATGCCGGAACGGAAGAAAATCCATCGCCAGACAGTTCTGCCCAAGCGAGCGCCAGACCAATCATCACCGGCACAGAAGCACCTGTCAACGTCTTGGGACGCGCTGCCAACAACCAAGCCCGTAGGGAGTTAGTTCTTACTGTAGTATCATTCATCTGCTCAATCTTTTTGCCGATATGGGGGTTCAAATGTGTTAAAACCGCCAATGGCTTGCAAAAATAAACATTAAATCGTATATTTGCAAAAAAATAAGAACTACTTTTGCATGATAGACAATAATGTAAGTTTAGACCTGATGGAGTTTGTCGAGACACAGATTCTACCGAGATATGCCAATTTCGACCAGGCCCATCGTCTGAACCACGTCAACCATGTCATCAAACAGTCGCTGGCTCTGGCAAGGAAAATCGGTGCCGACATCAACATGGCTTATGTCACGGCGGCTTACCACGACCTGGGACTGGAGGGGCCGAGAGCTATACATCACCTGACAAGCGGAAAAATACTGATTTCAGACACAAGACTGAAAAAATGGTTCTCTGCCGAACAGATGAAAATAATGAAGGAGGCAGTGGAAGACCACAGGGCTTCGGCATCACACGCTCCAAGAAGCATCTACGGCAAGATTGTGGCTGAGGCAGACAGGGAACTCGAACCCGACACCGTGTTCAGGCGCACGATACTCTACGGACGCGACCACTATCCGGAGATGAGCATGGAGCAGCAATGGGACAGATTTACGGAACATCTCGACAACAAATACTCAAATACGGGATACATAAAACTATGGATTCCGGGGAGCGAAAACGAAAAGAACCTGAAGGTGATAAGGGATTATATCAACAACCGGACTGCACTCAGGGCTTTGTTTGACAAGATCTTCGACGAACTGAACGGAAACGAGGCTGAACAATAACCTTCGGCCATCTTATCTTAACGATATTAACTTCAATATTATTAATACTGCACAATGAGAAAGAAATTACTATTCGGACTTCTGTTTGCCGCAATGACAGCAGGGGCCGTGAAAATGAAGCCTGGAATCAACATCATCAAGCAGGCTGACGGAACGACTATTACCGTTAGAGCCTACGGAGACGAGGACTTGAGCTATTTCCTCGCTTCTGACGGCACACTGCTCTATCAGGAAGGCACAAACTTCTATATCGCCGGCGTGAAAGCAGACGGCACTCTGTATTCAACCGGAGTGCTCGCCCACGAGCCAAGCATGCGAACGATAAAGGAAATCTCTGCCATCAAAGCGCAGAACGCCAAGGCTTTCTACAATTCGATGGAGACACAGGCAAAGGCAAACAAGGTGAGACGTGAGCCTATGACGCCGGACAACTCTCTGCTGCCTTCGCTCGGAAAGCACAAGATACCGGTAATCCTCGTGGAATTCAGCGATGTGGAATTCAGCGTGGAGAATCCCAAAGCTACCTTCGACAAATATCTCAACGGCAAGGAACTGTTCAACAAGGAGACAGACCCGGAGATGGGACAGAACTATGCCAGCGTGGCTAAATATTTCAAAGACATGAGCTTCGGAAAATTCGAGCCGGAGTTTGAAGTGTATGGTCCGGTGAACCTTGGCAAACCTCTCGCAACATACGGAGCGGGATATTCATCACAGGAGAATATGGGACTGCTGCTCACCGACGCCTGCACAGCCGTTGACAACGAGGTGGACTTCACCCAATATGACTCTAACGACGACGGCAACATCGACCTCATCTATATCATCTATGCCGGATTCTCACAGAGTATCGCCGGAAACTCTACAGACTGCATACACCCGAAATCGGGTTATCTCTCACTGGCAAAATCGTTTGACGGAATGGACGTGAAGCGCTATGGCGTGAACAACGAGCTGAACGGCACACCGGCTGACCAGGCGGACGGACCGATAATAAACGGTATCGGACTTTTCTGTCATGAGTTCTCACACTGCATGGGACTGCCTGACCTCTATCCGAAATCAGGTTCTATCGCAGAGGCTTGCATCAACCAGAATATGGACTACTGGAGCCTGATGGACGCCGGAGAATATACAGGAAACGGATACCGCCCTACTGCTTACACCGCATGGGAGCGCGAGCGTCTGGGATGGATGGAAATCGGAACACTGACCGGTCCTTCAAACGTTGAACTGAAATCACTTGATGAGGGTGGCACTGCATTCCGCATCTATAACGACAAGGACGAGACGGGCCACGAATATTATATCGTGGAGAACGTGCAGAACAATGGATGGAACAAGAAACTGTTCGGCAACGGACTGATGGTGACCCACGTTGACTATCTCTCAAGCCAGTTCTCACTCGGCGGATGCAAGGTGAACAACACTGAAGGTCATCCACGCATGCATGTCATGGCTGCCGACGGTATGTTCGTTCCTGAATACTTCCTCGGTTCTACCATTGAGGACAGCTACATCACATTTCTGAAGGAGCACAATGCTGACCTCGTGGCAAAATACGGCGGACAGGTATTCACCATCGAAGACTATAAGGCTGAGGCTGCCGGCGACCTCTTCCCTGGCACATCAAACGCTACATCGCTGACCGATGACTCACAGCCTATGAAGGCATGGACATACAATGGAGAGACAATGGGCAAGCCTATCACCGACATCACTAACGATACGGAGAAGGGCATCGTGTCATTCAAGTTCATGGGCGGCGGCGAACCTGTTGACGGTATCAACGAGGTGACTGTAAACAAGACCACCGACAGCCGTGTATACTCTATAAGCGGAACATACATGGGCAACGACATCAACAGTCTGCCAAAGGGTATATACATCCGCAACGGCAAGAAAGTGATAAACAACTAACGGTTGTCACGACGACAATCCCGCTTTGTGCCGTATGTTGCCAATGATGACAAGCATTGCCGACGGTGACTGACAATGACTAACAATGTCTACGATGACTGACATGTCTACAATGACTAACGGCACATCGACTTCAACAATATTGCGCCCTGAAAGGATAAAAGCCAGAAACTTTCTCTTGGCTTTGTCCTTTCAGGGCGTTTCGTTTTTTTAAACCTAATCGGCAATTAGGACTGGCTTGGATTATGTCTTGTTCATTACTGTCCGAAAAACTATTGCAAGCTACATAAGGACAGACAATTCTATTCTTATAAATGGTATAATGAAAAAAGGCTGAATCCCAACAAATGAGACCCAACCTAAAGAACTTATTCAATAATCTTAACCAAAGATTCAAAATATGGAGTTCAGAGTCTGAACTTCAGACACTCACTGATTTTCTGCATCGTGGTGAGACGCGTCGGCACAAGAGGAAGACGCAATACATTCTCTATCATTCCCATCTCATGGAGCATCGCCTTCACACCGGCAGGATTACCATCCACGAACAGGAGATTGAAGAGATCGGTAAACATATGGTGTATCTTGCGTGCCGGCTCAAACTCTCCGTTCTGCTCCAGCCTCAACATACGTGAGAACTCCTTGGGCAAAGCATTGCCGATTACGGAGATTACGCCAACTGCGCCACAGGCTATCATCGGGAATGTCAAAGCATCGTCACCGCTGATAACATCAAAGGTGTCGGGCTTGTTCTTTATAATCTCGTCCACCTGCTCCAGATTGCCGCTCGCCTCCTTCACTGCGACAATGTTCTTGCAGTCGCGAGCCAGACGCACAGTGGTTTCCGCCTTCATGTTGACACCCGTCCTGCCAGGAACGTTATAGAGCACCACTTTCATGTCTGTGGCATTGGCAATGGTCTTGAAATGCTGGTATAGTCCTTCCTGCGAAGGCTTGTTGTAATATGGGCAAACGCTCAATATTCCATCGATACCCGAGAAATCGCGCGTATGAAGTTCCTCAACGATGGCTGCAGTATTGTTTCCGCCACATCCCATGAGAATCGGCACTCTGCCTGCCACTACTTCTACCACGAGTTCCTTTATCCTCTGCTTCTCGTCATCAGTCAGAGTCGGTGTCTCGCCAGTGGTGGCGAGGATGCAAAAGAAATCTGCGCCATTCTTCAACTGATATTCCACCAGCTTCTTGAGTACTACATAATCTACAGCGCCAGACGCATTAAAGGGCGTTATAAGGGCAATTCCGAGGCCCTTGAATATGTTTTGAGACATAATGGTTATGATTTCATATTAATATTCTATTGCAAATGTACTATTTTATACGTTATTTGCAAAACATTTTGCGCCCTAAAATTCAAATTCGGCAACATCACGAGATTATTTGCTGCCTATATATAAGAATACCATACCCAAAAGCACAAGAAGAAGGTCTACCATCTTGCTCTTGAGATTCTTTTCATGAAGCAACACGGCACCAAACAGGAACGACACTATCACGCTGCCTCTGCGCACCATCGACACGATGCTTATCATGGCATCCGGGAAACTGAGGGCATAGAAATATACGAAATCTGCCGCACTCAGGAAGATGCTGATGAAGATGATTCCCCAATGCCAGTGGAAGGGCGTAGTGGTGTTGCGCTTGGGATACCACAACACGAGCATCATAACGAGCATCATGAAGCACTGATAGATGTTGTACCAGCTCTGCACCATCATACTGTTGAGCCCCACTCCACCTTTATCTTGCGGTGCCATGAGGTATTTGTCGTAGAGTCCGCTGACAGCACCGAGCACAGCGGCAAGGATAATGAAATATATCCACTTGTCGTGTTTGAAGTCGATGCCCTCCTTCTTGCCGCTTCTGCTGAGCATGAAAAAGGATGCTACAGCCAGCGCCACACCAATCCACTGATAAACATTGAGCCGTTCGCCGAAGACGAGCAAGGCTCCCACCAAGACCATTACAGGACGGGTGGCATTGATAGGTCCGACGATAGTGAGCGGCAGATGCTTCATACCGAAATATCCGAATATCCAGGAGGACAATACGATAAAGCTCTTGCCGATTATATATTTATGAACCTCCCATCCTCCGGATGCTACATGGAATATCGACCCGTCAAGCGCCGTGGTGTTTGACGACAGAAGGATGAACGGCAGGAAAATCAATGATGAAAACAACGTGTTGAGAAACAATACCGGAATTACAGCATTGTCGCGCAGCGACTGCTTCTTGAAGGAATCATAGAATCCGAGAAGCGTCGCTGATAAGAATGCTAATATTAGCCACATGATTATATATATATTTTTGATTGTTTATTGCAGACCTGTTGACGGTTTGTATTATCACTCATCAAAAGGATACTTCACGTCCTCAAGAAAGAGGGCGTTGCCAGGCATGCTCTCGCCTGCCTTGCAGCGGTTCTTGCCTTCTATCACGCTCTGAAACTGTTCCAGAGTCATGCGATGGCGGCCCACCTCGATGAGCGTGCCTACTACGGCTCTCACCATATTGCGCAAAAACCTGTCGGCTGAGATGACGAAATGCCAACAGCCACCGCCGTCGTCCACCCATTCGGCTCTTGTCACCCTGCATATAGTGGTCTTCACATCGGTATGCGTCTTGCAGAATGCCGCAAAGTCAGAAGCCGACAGCAACAGAGAAGCTGCCTTGTTCATCAATGCGAAGTCGAGGTCGTAATGTGTCTCACACGAGAAGAAGCGATGGAACGGATCTTTGCGCGTGTGTATATAATAATGGTAGGTGCGCTTCGTGGCACTGAAACGTGCATGCATATCAGCTTCCACCGGAATGACCTTCATCACAGAGATGTCGCGCGGCAGCAGCCTGTTGAGCTTGTATGCGAGTTGGGGACAATCAACGGATGCGTCATGCTCGAAATGTGCTACCATCACACGGGCATGCACACCGGCATCGGTTCTACCGGCTCCCACCACTTCCTTCTGCTCGCGAAGCAAGGTAGAGAGGGCACGCTGCAGCTCCTCCTGAACAGAATTGCCATTGGGCTGCACCTGCCAACCGTGATACGAAGTGCCGTCATAACTCAAATAAATGAAATATCTTTGCATGAAAGTTTTATATTATAAAGACTACGAGAACGAAATGACATGGAAAGAGCCTTGTAAACTTATCTGTTTGTTTACTTGTCAACTTGTCAACTTGTCAACTTGTCTACTCGCCATTTATCTTCTCTCCAACACCTGTGAGATGTTCTGCTCCCTATGCACCACCCTCACTTCTATTCCGAACTTCTGGTTGAGATGCTCTGCAAGGTGTTGTGCTGAATACACGCTGCGATGCTGACCGCCTGTGCAGCCAAAACAGAACATCAAGTCGGTGAAACCGCGCTGAATATAACGGGCCACATGAGCGTCGGCCAACTTATACACGCTGTCGAGGAATGTCAGTATCTCACCATCGTCCTCCAGGAATCGGATTACCGGTTCATCGAGTCCAGTCAATTTTTTGTATGGTTCATAGCGGCCTGGGTTGTGGGTGCTGCGACAGTCAAACACATATCCACCGCCGTTGCCAGACTCATCTTCCGGAATGCCCTTGCGGAATGAGAAGCTGAACACCCTTACGACGAGAGGTCCCTTGCCGTCATACTTCGAGAATGTGGCAGGACCATCCTGCGGATGTTCCTTGAAGATAGACGCATCATCGGTCTTGAGTCCGTCAGTGCGACTCTGGCGCGGTTCTTCCTTGGGAGCAAACTGCGGCAACTGTGTGAGACGCTTCAGCATATCTATCATATATGGATAGTGGAACACGTCGAGTTCGAGCAGTTCTCTCAGGTTCTGCATAGCCGCTGGAATACTGTCGATGAAATATTTCTTACGTTCGAAATATCCGCGGAAACCGTATGCGCCGAGCACCTGCAGCGTGCGGAACAACACGAAGAGTGACAATCTCTCCACAAAATGTCTCACCGAAGGAACTTCCGTATAATTCTTCAGCGAATGGTAATACTCATATATCAGTTCGCGGCGCAGCTTATGCGGATATTTAGCAGATGCCTGCCAAAGAAACGAGGCAAGGTCATAATAGAAAGGTCCTTTCCTGCCGCCTTGGAAATCTATGAAATATGGATTGCCGGCATCATCGAGCATTATGTTGCGTGCCTGAAAATCACGATAGAGGAAAGAGTCGGTGTTTTCTGATGTCAGGTCTTTGGCAAAGAGTCTGAAATTTGCCTCCAACTTCAGCTCATGGAAGTCGAGGTCTGTAGGTTTCAGAAAACAATACTTGAAGTAATTGAGGTCGAAGAGCACACTGTCCTTGTCAAACTCAGGCTGCGGATAACAATTGCTCCAGTCCAGTCCCACAGCACCCTGCATCTGTATTGCCGGCAACTCCCGTATGGTGTTCACGAGCAGCTGCTTCTCTTTCTGGGTATAGCGTCCGCCGGCATCCCGTCCTGCCTTGAGAGCATCGTAGAGCGAAGTGCCGCCAAGGTCGGTCTGCAGATAGCGCAGCTCATCATCCGACACACAAAGAACGGTAGGCACCGGAAGTTTCATCGAGTTGAAATGTTCGGCAAGGTATATGAAGGCGTGGTTCTCGTCGCGACTTGTTCCAACGACTCCTATTACAGTCTTGCCTGCCGCATCCGTAAATCTGTAATACTCACGGTTGCTGCCGGCTCCCGCAATCTTCTCCGTTTTGGTGGGTTTCTCACCCGACCATCCTGCATAAAGTTCTATGAGCTTTTCCATGATGCAAAAGTACGCAAATAATTCTACATACAAATATAT
>CAVBFA010000135.1:0-9952 GCA_963594595.1 Oscillibacter sp.
CATCAGTATCGTTGCCGCCGCTCCTAATGCCACCATACAGATGAGATGCAGCAGGGGATTTACTGTCAATGCCTTTATTGCCAGAATCAGCGATACCGTAAGCAGTGCATAGCCAATGGCAGGCAGCATTATAGTGGTGTGATTTCCGCCGCAGAGAGTGAATTTGCATTTCGTGGTCTGTGATTTGCGGAAGAAGATGATGTAGATTGCCAATATTGCCAGCAGAATACCAGTCAATATTGCGGCAAACTCTTTCAGTTGTCTTATGCAGATAATCACGGTTCCTATTACTATGCCGATGGCGATGTTCGGGATAATGATCGGCAGACTTGACACCACGAAGAAACGGTCGCATGACATTCTCTTCAGAGTTTCTTCCGGGGCCTTGAACGGGAACTTGATGCTCGACATTATATATATCGCGATGAAACAAGATGCCATGGCGGTATACAACACATTCTGTATGTTGGATTCTATTACCATCAGCAGTCCGACAGATCCTCCGACGGGTATTGCCGCCAGATGCGTCCATGCCATGATGGTATTGGCTTTTGTGCGGTGGTCAGAGTCGCAGCAGTCTATTGTCAGCGTGCTGCTGAGAATCATCAGCGACAAACCGAAGAAAGCTCCCATCAACCCCCTTGTCGCGAGGAGGAAGACGGGGCTTTCCTGTATTATTCCTTTGAGCAGGAATTCATCCATCAGATACGTCGTTGCCAGAATTGTCAGCGCCATACATGCCGTTGACAATATGCAGACTTTGTTGCGTCTGTATCTCTGGATGAGATATGAACAAAAGATGCCAAAGGCGAATACCGATACTCCCGGCATTCCTGTCCATGATGCTATCTGTGTCTGTGACAGTTGCATGACAGAAGACAGAATCTCCGGCATTGTCGGAATCAGCATATACATTGCCGCGGCAATGAAAAATGTAGAAGTAGTCAGTTTCCAGAAGTCAGTATGCATTTGGCGTTGTTTTGGTTAATATCAATACGATTCCTCGCTGTTGGGGAAATCGCTGCTCTTCACATCTCTTATGTAGTTGCCTATGGCGTCGGTCATCACTGTGTTGAGGTCGGCATATCTGCGCAGGAATTTAGGACTGAATCCCTTTGTCATTCCGAGCATGTCGTCCACCACGAGAATCTGTCCGTCGGTTCCGTTTCCGGCTCCGATACCGATTGTAGGGATGGTCAGTTCCTTGCTCACTTTTGTGGCAAGACTTGCCGGCACCTTCTCGAATACTACTGAGAAGCATCCTGCTTCCTGGAGCAGCAGCGCGTCGGAAGCGAGCTTCTCTGCCTCAGCCTCTTCTTTTGCACGCACGGCATAAGTACCGAATTTGTTGATGCTCTGTGGAGTCAGTCCGAGGTGTGCCATAACAGGGATTCCGGCATCCAATATTCCCTTCACGGTATCAATGATTTCCACTCCGCCCTCGAGTTTCAGAGCGTCGCATCCGCTTTCCTTCATTATCTTGATGGCGTTTTTCACGCCCTCTTTTCTGTCCACCTGATAGCTTCCGAACGGCATGTCGCATACTACGAGAGCTCTTTTCACGGCTCTTGCCACGGCACTTGCGTGATATATCATCTGGTCTATCGTAATAGGTAGGGTAGTGCTGTTTCCCACCATCACGTTAGAGGCCGAGTCGCCTATCAGAATACCGTCGATACCGGCACCGTCAACGATACCAGCTGTGGTAAAGTCGTATGACGTCAACATTGAGATTTTCTCTCCACGCTCCTTCATTTCGATGAAACGATGGGTCGTAACCTTTCGGTTGTCGCTTACTAAATAACCTGACATTTTCTTTTCTTGTTTTTTATTTCTTAAATTGGTTTATACTCAATATAATTATGGCCATCAGGCATCTTGTCCCAATGATTTCATTATTTCTTCGTAACCCAAGCCTGTGTAGTCGTCAACCACGGTGTCTGAGTACGGTTCTATTGCCTCATGAGAGTTTGTCGTTGCAAATCCCACTACGAACATTTTTGCAGCCCTTCCTGATTTCAGTCCGTTGAAGCTGTCCTCCAGAACCACGCATTCGTCAGAAGTCAGTCCGAAACGCTCTGCGGCTTTCAGATAGCAGTCTGGCGACGGTTTGCTCTCGTCGAAGTCTTCCGAAGTGAGAATCTCGTCGAAATACCCCTTGAACTCCGGGCGCTTGGCATACACGTTCTTCATCTTCATCACGTTGGAACTCGTCACGACGGCTGTCTTCACGCCGTTCTCGCGTATGTTCTTAACGAATTCCTCAAAGCCTCTGACGTATTCAAACTGCATCTCGTCTTCAAACCTGTCGAGTCTTCTTGTTATCTCCTCCTGCACCGATGGATCGGGGAAGTATTTGTCGTAAATCTCCACAAGTGTCTGCCCCTTGATGAGTTTTTCCATCTCGTGGCTTCCTGGATAGTATTCCTTGAATTGGTTGCCCCAGAATATCGTGTATTGCGGTTCGGTGTCGAACACCACACCGTCAAGGTCGAACAGGGCACCTCTGAACTCTCTTTTATTCATTATTTTCGATCCGTTTTTTCTTATAAGTCTGCAAAAGTACTAAAAAATATATTAACGCTTGAATTTTGTACGTATAAAATCGCTTTTGTAGGTTTTTCCTTAACTTCCAACGGTCATTGTGCCGTTAATAGCATCAAATTTCAATTGCTTGCAGTCTTGTTTTTGCCTGTCGTCTTTTCCTTGTCTTTATTCCGGAAACAGCTAACTTTCATTTGTCAACCGAACTGTGATTGAGTGTACTAAATAACATATCCGGTGCTGACTATTTGTAAATGACGGGATTTTGCCGAATGTTCCAAAATTCTCATTTTTTATACATAAAGTCGGAAATCTGCACAAACAGCAAAAAAATGTGTAGTTTGGCTTTGTTTCAAAAGTCCTTTGATGTATTTTTGCACAAAAATTATAAGTTTATGCAGTTACTTAAAAATTTTAACACCTTAATTAATCGTTTGCAGTCATTGGAAAACAGGAAAAAAGTAGTACTCGTTTGCCCAAATGACTCACATACTGAATACGTGATTAACCGCGCCTTGGAAGAAGGTTTCGTTGATTTTACCCTCGTGCTTGGAGGTACGAGAGCACCGTTCATCGACCGCTTCCTCGCAGACTATCCAGATCATGTTACCGTTCATGAGACAGCCACACCTGACGATGCAGCAGCCTATGCCGTGAAGCTCGTTCACGATGGTGGAGCAGATGTTCTTATGAAAGGTACACTCAATACCGACAATCTCCTGCGCGCTGTGCTCAACAAGGAATATGGTCTTCTGGAGAAGGGCCATGTGATGACACACGTGACAGTAGTAGAGATACCATCATACGACAAGCTTCTCGTTTTCTCAGATGCTGCCGTTTGCCCACGTCCGACCGACGAGCAGTTCAAGGCTATCCTTGGTTATGTTCTCGGAGTTTGCCGCAGTCTCGGTGCCGAAAGCCCGAAGGTTGCCCTTATCCATTGCACGGAGAAGGTGAGCGAGAAGTTCCCACACACATTGAGCTATGAGTCAATGAAGGAGATGGCTCGCAATGGCGAGTATGGCGACTGCTGTGTTGACGGTCCTATGGATGTCAAGACTGCCTGCGATTCAGACAGTGGCGCAATCAAGGGTATCAGCTCTCCTGTAGTAGGAAATGCCGATGCTTTGATTTTCCCGAACATCGAGTCCGGAAATGTGTTCTACAAGACTCTCACCTTGTTTGCCAAGGCAGAGACAGCCGGAATGCTTTGCGGAACAACCGCTCCTATCGTAGTGGCTTCAAGAGCCGACAGCGGTGAGTCTAAGTTCAACAGCCTTGCCCTTGCTTGTTTGGCAGACAAGGTGAAATAAGTAATCAATATTACAAAACTATACAATATTAATCTTAATGAAAATACTTGCTATCAACCCAGGTTCCACTTCTACCAAGTTGGCTATTTATGAAGATGGAAAACAGGTTTGGGCCGGTGGTGCCCATCACGACCTCAATGAAATCGCTCATTTCCATCAGACGATAGATCAGTATGAATATCGTAAGGAGTTCATCGTGAAGCGTCTGAAAGACGAGGGTATCGCTATGGATTTCGATGCTGTTATGGGTCGTGGCGGTCTGCTTTGCCCTCTCAAGGGTGGAGTTTATGCTGTCAATGAGAAGATGAAGCACGACCTGCTTCATACCAAGCACGACCATGTGTGCAACCTCGGAGCTATCATCGCTGACGAGATTGCCAAGGAGTGTGGTTGTCCTGCTTTCATTGCAGACCCTGTTGTAGTAGACGAGTTCCAGTTGAAGGCCCGCGTTTCAGGTGTTCCAGGCATCAAGCGTGAGTCCATCTTCCATGCTCTCAACCAGAAGGCTGTTGCCCGCCGTTACGCTAAGTCTATCGGCAAGAAATACGAAGAGCTCAATCTTATCGTTGTCCACTTGGGAGGTGGTATCTCAGTAGGTGCCCATCGCAAGGGACTCGTGATTGATGTCAACAACGCACTCAACGGCGAAGGTCCTATCTCTCCGGAGCGTGCCGGAACAGTTCCTTCAGAGGCATTGGCTACTTTGTGCTTCAGCGGCAAATATACCCTCAATGAGGTTAAGAAGATGCTCCATGGCAAGGCTGGTCTTGCTGCATATCTTGGTACATCGGATATGATTACCATCGAAGAGAAGGCTTTGGAAGGCAAGGAGCCATACAAGACTCTCGTTGCTGCTATGGATTACACCGTGGCAAAGGAGATCGGAGCGATGTTCGTTGCCTTGAAGGGACAGTGCGACGCCATTATCCTCACAGGTGGTATCGCTTATAGCGATTATTGCGTTTCCGACATCAAGGAGCAGATAGAATATCTTTGTAAGGTAGTCGTGTTGCCGGGAGAGAACGAGATGGAGTCGTTGGCAGAGAATGCCTTCGGAGCATTGACCGGCGAACTTCCTGTCCTGACCTACACTGGCGTTTCTTGCGCTGAGGAGATTCCTGGTATCGCTGAGGCATAACGGGAGTTCCTTTTCCGTAGAATTTTGCATATATACCAAAATCGGTCATTAAGGCTTGCTTGGATTTTGGGTATATTGACAAGGTTGATTTTTACAGAATTTGGATAAAAAATAAAAACAGCTTTCTTCACAGAGAGCTGTTTTTTGATTCAATAGGTATTAGCTTCTAAGGTAAAAAGATTGTATTCAGGATAACTGTTGCAAATTTATAGCGTTTCCGGTTTGTAACAAAATAAATTTATATGTTACATAGCAGGTTTTTGCTGTTTCTTGTCGTTTTAACTTACTTTTTGTAAACTTTGTGGATTATCTTCGTCTTGAAGCCTGTCTGAATCATATGAAACATGTGTTTGATGTATGTCAAGACGGAAAACGCAGCTCAAACGTTTTTGTCTGAGTTGCGTTATTCCTTGCCAGTTGTGATGAAGCTTATAATTCTATGTGTGATGTGTCTTATAATTCTATACCGATGTTTCTCATTACTTCCTGTTCCTTCTGTCCGTAGCTGGTCAGAGCCTGGAAACCAAGAGAGCTGCGTTTTAGGTTGTGCAAGCGATGCAGTTCTTCATGATGCTCTTTGGCAATGATTTCACAGAAGAATATTTTGGAGAACCCAACGTCAGTAAGCGTGTTGCCGGCAGAAAGCATCTTTCCCTCTTCTATGTTTGAAACATCGTCAAGACGGAGGAACTGTTTCCCCTTGTCGTCCTCGTATGCTGTAAGCAGAGCGTCATCCTTACGGGCAGGACAGATGAAGATCGGTTTGCTCTGGGCATACATCTTGTATGAACTGCCTCTGCTCTTGTCTGTCAGCTGGTCCATAGGAATCCTGTTCACCTTGCCGTCTTCATATACGACAATCAGGCTGCCTTCAAGTTCATCGTCATGAATGGCGAGCGTCAGGATGCCGTCCTCCCATTCCACTTCGTCCAGCATACACCAGTTTCCGATTGATTGTATGCGCAGATAGCAGGACGTGTCCATGCCATAGCCGTCAACCCAGTTTTCTGTGATGTTGCTTCTCAGTTCACTTGTGCCGATCGTGTCGTCAGGCAATGCCTTTGTTTTGATTTTGACAGTCTGTTCCTTCTTTTCCTCCTGCTCTGCGGTTTCCTGAACATCGACTTCTTCTTCCGGTTCCGACACTCTTGTGTCGTATTGGGCGAAGTTTCGTTCCTTCATGATGTCTATCAGTTGCGACTGGTCGATGAGATGTGTTGAAGACCCTTCCCGCAGATAGAAATTGTTGTCGAGTTTCAAAGGAATCGGAGTCTTGCTTGCAGCCACCTTGATGGCATATATCCAGTGTTTGCCTGCCTCAGGATGCTCAATGACGACAGAAGCGTTTACCGAATCGCCGAGAGAGGTGCGTATCTGGTTTCTGACATAGAGGTCAAACTTGTCTTTGCTCTCTTCAAAGAATTCCAGGTCGTCGGCAAGACCCTTGGCGGTGCCTGTATCGAAGACGCCGAGATAGAGGGTTCCGCCGTATGCGTTTACCATGCCGCAGATCACCTTCATGATGTTGAACGTCTGTTGTTTGATATCCGCACGCATGTTGTTGTTTGGAGGGAACACGATGGATGTCTTGAACTCTGTGGTCTGGTTCTCTTCTCCGAACGAGTAAATCTGCGGGAGTTCTACGTTCACGTTCAGAACGCCCCTTATCTTGTTTATGATAGCTTTCTGGTGCTCCTGCAGGCCAAAGCCTTCCGCCATGTTGTATGACAGCATCAGACGCGAGAGCTTGCTGAGAATGTTGTCAGGTTCGTTGTCGTTCACCATGCTCCACAGATACGGGTTCTTGTCTTGCTGGCCGAAGCAGTTCACGATTCTCATTTCCGAGAGGCGCTGCTTGAGGATAGGGAACTTCTCAACGATGTCGCCGTAGTCATTGCCCAATGCTTCCAGTTCCTCGTCGTTTATCTTGCCGTTCTCGCCATAGTCTTCCAGGATGCTGAGGAAGTGCTGTCTTTGTTCCAGATATTGCATCATCGCCTTGTCGTCGATCATCTTTGACAGGATATGGGCTATCGACAGGAACGCATAGGCACGGATATTGTTGGTTTCCAAAACCGCCTTATGGTCGAAGATGTTGATGATTTCTTTCATGTAGTCCAGTTCGAAGATGTCTTCTGATACCGCCATCGCTTCTTCTTCCAGTTCTTCCTCTGTTTCCTCGTATAGCTCTTGCTCGGCATAATCATGAAGTACGGCTTCTGCAGCTTTTCTGATGGCAACTTCCTCTTCTCCGATTCCGGTTATTTCTCCCTGTATTGCGTTTGGACGTGAAGCGTCGGTCACACGGACCCTTACCGTGTCGCCGATGTTAATCGGGGCGAAATCTTCAGGGCGATGCATGAAGATGCCATAGCCGAATTCTGTGACACCACAGAAGATGTCGTTCTTCGGATCGTAGTAGAATATGGTGCAGTCTGATTCTTCGCCGAAATTAACCTGATCTTTGATTAGATCGTCAATGAATGACACGGCGTCAAACATATAGGTGCGCTTCTCGTCGTTAGGGCTGCCAACGGAATTCACCCTTGCCTTGAACAGGATAGGCTTGCCGTCGATGTAGAAAGAATCGATGTCCAGTTGTGGGTCGTAATGGAACAGACCGATAGAGCCTCCTTTCTGGTAAGTGTCAATCCAGCCTTCGCCCTCGTATTGGTCATCCTCAATCCTGCAGTAAAACCGGTTCTGATGGTACTCGTCCTTCCAGAGCACTCTGATGGTGACGGTTGTGCCCACCTCTGGGGCAATCTTGCGTTGTGGAGTTATGGTTGGAGTCTTCCTCTCCTCGAAAAGAGCGTTTTCCACGTTCTTCCAATAGTCTTTCCATATCCTTACCTTTGCCTTCTTGCCGATAGAGTATTTGCCGGGTTGGTCAAGGAATATCTGCAGGTTGAACCATCCCGGGAAATCCTGTGGGAGTATGTTCTTCTCTTTTGAGGCAGAAGAAGACCTTGCTATTGTTATGCTGTCGGCACTTACGGTGAAGCGCACGTTGTGAGCCTCGTATGAGCGTGTGAGGAAGGTAGTGCTGCTTGCCTTGGTTGCCGCCATCTGGTATGCCAGGAGTTCCGTCTGTCTGAAATCCCTGCCCCATGAGAAGTCTTTCATCTTGTCTTCAGACACCACAAGGGTGGTGAATGCCCTGTCTGCAAGCTGTTCGGCGAGGTTGTGGGTGTGGTCGTTGTCGCCAAGCACATTTCTGCTCCTTGTGAATGACAGATAGTGAAACAGCAGCGAACGGTATAGTGCCACGTTTATGTCCTTGCCGTTGGTCATCAGGAGCAGATAGCATATAGAACGCACCATGCGGCTCAGCAGCAAGTTGTTCTGCTCGTTGTCTATTACCGCCTCACGGTTTGTCTTCTCCATATTAGACATGACATAGAACTGAAGGAAGCTGGAGAAGGCGTCGTTGAATGATGCCGTTTTCCATTCTTTTGCCTTCTCGGCGAGCAGGTCAAGGATGGCGTCTATCTTCTCTTCCAGTAGTTCCGGCTGGAGTGAGAACATGGCAATCAGCAGCCGCATCCTTTTATGAGGGTGGTAAATATATCCAGAATTGCGGATTTTCCTGAGTATAAGGTCTGTCTCTTCGCTGCATTTGTCTTTACTGATCAGCGACAGACATTCAAGATAAGTTTCAGACATCGTCACCCTGTCGGCAATCCATGTCTGGAAATTCTCCCTGTCCGACTCGTTGAACTGATGCAGATAATCAGAATCTTCAAGCAGATACAGGCAAATTCTATGGTAGCATGACAGGAGAATTTCTTTGTTTTTATTGGAAAGATTCGGCCATTGTTCCACTTCCACTATGGCTGTTATCGCCTTTATCACCCATTCCGGGTTGACTTGTTCATAATATTCCCTTGCCTCTTCAAATCCGGGATTGGTATCAAAACTGTATAGAAGAAACCTTTGACACCTTTCTTCGATGCCGCTTTTCCTCAGCAGTTCCTTGGGGCTTATGCAGTTTACAATAACGTCCTTTTTCGTGTTTTCAAGTATCAGAATCATCTTGTTCAGACTTGGCCTTGACACCATACACCTGATTTTCTGGTTTGGCACTAAGAATGTGTTCTTTTCACATTTTATTCTGAAAGGCACACCATTGTAATCCCTTATGTCATAATACCTGAACTCGTTATTCGGATTATAGGCTTCCTTGTTTACAATGAATGGGTAAACCTTTCCGGATATATAAATATCTTCGAACATCCGGGCGAAGTTCTGCACGAATACGATGTTGTCGCCGTGTATGTCTTTAACCATACATGGCAGTTCTTTCATGTTCGTTACATCCTGGTCGGATTTCTGGAAATCGAACATTCGGATCGCATACTCCCTGTTGTTGGCGTTTACGATGAAGAAAGTGTTGTTGCCTTCTTCCCTTAAGGTTTTGATGGGCAGCGTGTAGAATTTGCCCTTTTGAAATGTCTGAATTGTCATTGTTGTTTGATTTAATGGTTATTGCTTATTTGAGATTTCAGGTTGTGCTCCAATCTCGATGAAGCTAAAATCCGCTTTCCCCTGTCTTGGAATTTGGGATAATGCAAATTTACGGATTTTATACTTAACTTGGTTCGGTTACGAAAGAAAAAAATACGGATGAGGCAAATAGTGTCTTATTTCATTGTTCTGTGTCTCAACGCTAATCCAAAATACGATATGGGGCTGGATAGCTCCAATATATGGAAACTACCCAACCCCATTTGTCTTTGTTTTTCAGATCCTTTTGAAGAAACCTTCATATCCTTATCCTGTATTTTCCAAATACCATTTTTGTGACCCCCTTCTCTGACAATCAATTTATGGTCCGAAAGTTGTTTTCTTCCCTATTTTCCAAGAGACTTGAACATCTTGGTGATGCACTTTTTCTTCTGCTCCATGTTCGGGTGAACATAGAGATTAAGGGTTGTTGTAATATTGGCATGACCGA
>CAVBFA010000136.1:0-4007 GCA_963594595.1 Oscillibacter sp.
CCACCTAACCTCCCCCGTAGGGGAGGGACTGTATGTCCGGTACTGACCATCTATAAATGTCCGGAACTGACTATCTATGAATATTCGGAACTGACTATTAGTAATTTACCTCCTCGCCCGCTTCTATATATGTCTTGGTAACCAGCATCTCCCCTACGGGGGAGAACGAGAGGGGGCTGATGTCTGTAGTGTTGAAAACTGTCCCGGCCCTTTGGAAAGATAAGGATGGGTTATCCAACAGGGGAAGCACAGTCTCCCACTTAGTTCGCCAACTCAGAGAAGAACTTTATCCTGACGAGTCTCACCTCATCCTCGGTATAGTCCTCGCCGAGTTCGTCCATCGCCACTTCCAGGTCGTCGGTCTCGCTCTCGCGGAAATATTCGTAGATGTCGTCGATATGGTCGTCGTCCATCACATCCTCAAGGAAGTAGTCGATATTGAGCTTCGTTCCACTGTATACGATTGCCTCAATCTCAGTGAGAAGATCCTCGAAGTCGATGTTCTGTGCATCCGCGATGTCGTCGAGCGGCATCTTGCGGTCGATGCTCTGAATTATCTTCACCTTCAGCATAGACTTCTTCGGCACGGTGCGAATCCTCAGATCCTCCGGTCTCTCGATGTCGTTCTCCTCACAATGGCGCTTTATCAGGGCAATGAATTCCTTGCCGTAGCGGTGTGCCTTGCCCACGCCGACGCCTGGGATATTCACAAGTTCTTCGAGAGATATCGGATATACCGTAGCCATCTGTTCGAGCGAAACGTCCTGGAATATCACGTATGGCGGGATGCCCAGCTTGCGGCTCGTGTCTTTTCTCAGGTCCTGGAGCATGGCAAAGAGCTCCGGGTCGAGCGCTGCCGTCTGTCTCTCGCCCGCCTCATCGTCGTCTTCTTCGCTGAACTCAGCGTCTTTCACCACCATGAAGGTGTAGGGGTTCTTGATGAAATCGAGTCCGCCCTTAGTAATCTTCAGCACTCCGTAGTTCTCCACGTCTTTCTTGAGGAAACCGGCGATGATAGACTGCCGGATTACGGGGTTCCAAATCTTTATGTCGCAGCCTTCGCCCTCTCCGAACTCCGGCAGCAGGTCATGCTTGTGGTCTTTTATGTCGTCGGTGTCGCGGCCCTTCACGAAGTCTATCACATAGTCGGAACGGAAGTCCTCCTTCAATGCCTTCACCGCCTTGAGCACTATCACCGTCTCTTTAGTGGCGTCTATCTTCACCTTAGGATGCAGACAGTTGTCGCAGTTGCCACAGTTGTCCTTGGGATAATCCTCACCGAAATAGTGGAGCAGCATCTTGCGTCGGCATACTGACGATTCGGCATACGCCGCAGTCTCCTGCAGCAGCTGTCTGCCGATGTCCTGCTCTGCCACGGGTTTGCCCTCCATGAATTTCTCCAGTTTGTGAAGGTCCTTGCGCGAATAGAATGCTATACATTTGCCTTCTCCGCCGTCGCGTCCTGCCCTACCCGTCTCCTGATAGTAGCCTTCGAGGCTCTTCGGTATGTCGTAGTGTATCACGAAGCGCACATCGGGCTTGTCTATTCCCATGCCGAAGGCTATGGTGGCAACGATGACGTCGATCTTCTCCATAAGGAAATCATCTTGCGTCTTCGACCGTGTGGCAGCGTCGAATCCTGCATGATAGGCAGCCGCCTTGATGTTATTTGCCTGGAGCACGGCGGCAAGCTCTTCCACCTTCTTGCGCGACAGACAGTATATGATACCGCTCTTGCCGCTGTTCTGGCGTATGAACTTCACGATGTCGCGGTCAACGTCCTTTGTCTTCTGCCTCACCTCATAATAAAGGTTAGGACGGTTGAAGGAGCTCTTGAACTCTTTGGCCTTGGTGATGCCGAGGTTCTTCTTGATGTCCGTGCGCACCTTGTCGGTTGCCGTTGCCGTGAGGGCTATCACGGGGGCATTGCCTATCTGACCGATGATGGGTCTGATGCGTCGGTATTCCGGACGGAAGTCATGGCCCCACTCCGAAATACAGTGTGCCTCGTCGATGGCATAAAACGAGATCTTCACCGACTTCAGGAATTCCACATACTCCTCCTTGGTCAGCGACTCGGGAGCCACATACAGCAGCTTGGTCAGTCCGGAGCGTATGTCTTTCTTCACTTGGTCGATGGCAGCCTTGTTGAGAGAGGAGTTCAGATAATGTGCCACTCCCGTCTCTTCGCTCATGCCGTTTATCACGTCCACCTGGTTTTTCATCAGCGCTATGAGCGGCGACACGACGATCGCCGTTCCTTCCATCAAGAGCGAGGGCAGCTGGTAGCAAAGCGACTTGCCGCCTCCCGTAGGCATGAGCACGAAAGTGTCGTTGCCGGCGAGCAGGTTGCGGATTATCTCCTCCTGTTCTCCCTTGAAGCTGTTGAAACCGAAATAGTGCTTCAGTTTTTCAGTAAGATTAACATCATTAGTCATATAACAAGCAGTTTCCTTTTTCTGTCTCATCCCGACACCGGCGGCAGCGTGCAGCCTTCTGTGGTCTGCACCTGCCGTTGGCATCGTGTGCTTTTATGAATAGTTTCTCTAGTCTGTCTCGAGTTTCTGCAGATGCGCCTTGTCGAGCTGTGCCTTGGCGTAGTCGAGGGTGACCGTGAATTCCTTCACGTTCTCCGACGGCACGTCGAACATGGCATCCATCATCACGCTCTCCACGATAGAACGGAGTCCGCGTGCACCGAGTTTGTATTCCATTGCCTTGTCAACGATGAAGTCGAACACACCGTCTTCGAATTCCAGCTTTATGCCGTCTATCTCGAAGAGCTTCTGGTATTGCTTCACGATGGAGTTCTTCGGCTCCACGAGAATGGAGCGCAGGGCTTCTTTGTCGAGAGGGTTGAGATAGGTGAGCACCGGCAGACGGCCGATGATCTCTGGTATCAGTCCGAACGACTTGAGGTCTTGCGGAAGGATATACTTCATCATGTCCTTCTTGTCTATCTTCTTCACGTTCTGCACGGAGTTGTATCCCACCACGTGTGTGTTCAGTCGCTGTGCTATCTTGCGCTCTATGCCGTCGAAGGCACCGCCACAGATGAAGAGGATGTTCTTCGTGTCGATATGCACATAGTCCTGGTCGGGATGCTTGCGCCCTCCCTTTGGCGGAACGTTGACCATCGAACCCTCGAGGAGCTTCAGCAGGCTCTGCTGCACTCCCTCGCCGCTGACATCGCGGGTAATCGAAGGGTTGTCGCTCTTGCGGGCTATCTTGTCCACCTCGTCGATGAACACGATGCCACGCTCTGCCAGTTCCACGTTGTAGTCAGCCACCTGCAGCAGTCGGCTGAGGATGCTCTCCACGTCTTCGCCCACATAGCCTGCCTCGGTGAACACCGTGGCATCGACGATGGTGAACGGCACATCGAGCAGCTTGGCTATGGTGCGGGCAAGAAGGGTCTTTCCCGTACCGGTGCTTCCCACCATGATGATGTTGCTCTTCTCTATCTCCACGCCGTCGTCGGTGGGTGCCTGCTTGATTCGCTTGTAGTGGTTGTATACCGCCACGGAGAGATAGCGCTTAGCCTCGTCCTGTCCGATGACATACTGGTCGAGGTAGTCTTTTATCTCATGGGGCTTTGGAACTTCCACGGAATCCCAGGAACTGAAATCGTGCTTATCCTCACCGTCGTCGTCCAGCAGATGGTTCGCCTTGAGGATATCAAATGCCTGTGCCACGCAATGGTCGCAGATGTAGCCGTTCATGCCTGAGATGAGGAGCTTCACGTCGCGCTCCCCTCTACCGCAGAAGGAACACACCTTCTTTTTTCTTTCAGCCATATCTTCTCCCTACCTTATTATTTTCTTGTAAGCACCGTGTCAATCATTCCGTATTCGCGGGCCTCTTCTGCTGTCATCCAGTAGTTGCGGTCGGAGTCGTTCCACACCTTGTCGTATGGCGTGTGTGAATGGTTGGCGATTATAGTGTAGAGTTCTTTCTTGAACTTCATGATTTCCTTTGCCTCAATCTCGATGTCGGATGCCTGACCC
>CAVBFA010000136.1:4017-9927 GCA_963594595.1 Oscillibacter sp.
GACCCTGCACTCCGCCCAGCGGCTGGTGTATCATCACGCGGCTGTGGGGCAGAGCCGAACGCTTGCCTTCGGCGCCTGATACGAGGAGCACTGCCGCCATCGACGCTGCCATACCGGTGCAGATAGTGGCAACATCGCTGGAAATGAACTGCATGGTGTCGTAGATGCCGAGACCTGCCGTCACGCTTCCGCCGGGACTGTTGATATAGATTGAGATGTCCTTGCCTGAGTCTACTGAATCGAGATACAGGAGCTGCGCCTGCAGTGTGTTGGCGGTGTAGTCGTTCACCTCAGTGCCGAGGAAGATGATGCGGTCCATCATGAGACGTGAGAAAACGTCCATCTGGGTAACGTTGAGCTGGCGCTCCTCCAGGATGTAGGGGTTCATGTATTGAGCCTGTGTCTTCATCACATCGTCGAGCACCATACCACTCATTCCGAGGTGCCCGGTAGCGTATTTTCTAAAATCGTTATTCATATATTTCTTATGTGTTCTGATATAATAAAAGAGGTTATCCACCTTTTCTTATACAAAGATAATAAAAAAGTAGATAACCTCTGATATATATCTGAGATTTTTTTAAACCAAAACTGTCATTAGTCCGTAAATCACGGTTTTTTATTGCCGCCCGACGGCTTTTGACTTTTAAAAAGATCAAAATCCCGGCAAGCCCTGACGACGGATCCGGTTTTCCTGAGAATCTCCTTATTCGCCCTTCATCATCTCGTTGAACTCATCGAGAGTTGCCTCCTTCTGAGTGAGCTTCACCACATTCTTGAGTGTTGCAACGAGCTTGCGGTCGATGCTGCGGTCTACGAGTGAGTCTACGAACTCCTTCTTCTTCAGCATGTCGTTGGCATAGTTCTCGAGATACTCCTCAGGAACGTTTGTCATGCCATACTGAGCGAACTGGGCGCGCGCTGCCTCCTTGGCTGTCTCCTTCAGGTCGGCGTCGTCGATCTTGATGCCGTTTGCCTCAACGAGCTGCTCGCGAACCAGATGCCATGTCAGCTCCTTGATGCTCTGCTCGTAGTTGTCCTCAACAAACTTCTCGCCCTTGTCCTTGTTCTGAGCGAGCATGAAGCGCTTGAGCAGTGCGTCCGGATACTCCAGCTTGCCTACCTTCTCCTCGAGATACTTGCGCAGGTCAACGAGGAACTTGAAGTCGCCGTCGTTGGCGAGCTGCTCCTTCAGACCCTCTGCGATCTTCTCGCGGAATGCCTTCTCGTCCTTCACCTCATCCTTGCCGTAAACGGAGTCGAAGAGCTCCTGATTCACCTCTGCCTTGACGAAGCGAGAAATCTCTGTCACCTGGAAGCTGAAGTCTGATGTGAGGTCTGCCACCTCTTCCTTCTTCATCTTGAGCAGTGAAGAAACCTCAACGTCGCTCTCCGGATATGCCTTCTTAAGGTTGAAGGTGATGATGTCGCCGAGCTTGCAGCCCTCGAAGAGCTTCTTCTGGTCTTCCACCTTGATATAATCAGGCATGAGGACAGCGCCCTCTACGGTGATGCCGCCTTCCTTGGTGTTGCCGTTCTCGTCGAGCTCGCGGATGTCGCCCTTGAGCATGTCGTTTGCCTGATACTCCTCTGCCTTGTCGTAGTGGCCGGCACGAGAAGCGAACATATCGATCTGACGGTTCACGAGGTCGTCGTCAACCTTGATTGTGTAGTAGTCGAGAGTATCCTTGTCGGTGAGCTCCACCTTGAACTCCGGAGCCACGGCGATATCAAACTTGAACACGTATGGAGCGTCCTTCTCCAGGTCTACAGGCTCCTGACCCTCGTTTGCCATTGGCTCACCGAGCATCTTGATCTTGTTCTCGTTTACATACTTATAGAGCTCCTCGCCGATGATCTTGTTGATCTCCTCAGCCTTAACGCCCTCGCCGTACTGTCTCTTTATCATGCCCATTGGCACCTGTCCCGGACGGAAACCTGGCAGCTGAGCCTTCTTGCGAAGGTCTTTCAGTGTCTTCTCAACTCTGTCCTGGAAATCTGCAGTCTCCACTGTCAAGGTCAACAGTCCGTTCACCTTATCTGGATTCTCAAAAGAAATCTTCATTTTTCGTTATTCGTATTTTATATGATTATTATTTTTCTCTGTCTCTATCGCTTTATATACCGAAGGGCCTCAACGACTTGCCGCCTATCAGCAGCCTCTCATTGCCCTCACCCATTCGCCCTCGTCCCATTCGCCCGGTAACCAGTTCCTTCCCTTGGGGAAGGTTAGGATGGGTCTATGGGTTCCAGGTTAGGATGGGTTCCATATATATAATAATGTATACCACAACCTGTCGATACAAGAGGGGTACGCACACTAATGGCTTGCAAAATTAATTATAAAAGGTGTAAAGACCTAAAGTTTTGGAATTTTTAACAAACACAGGACTTACTCCCTTCTCGCTCTCTTTCTCTCGTCCACCTCCTGGAAGTTCTTCTGACGGAGCTCGAAATCCACACCGAGGTATTTCTCCCTCACGATGTCGTTGGCGGCAAGTTCTTCCGGACTGCCCTTGAAGAGGATCCTGCCCTCGAAGAGCAGATAGGCACGGTCGGTGATGGTGAGCGTCTCCTGCACGTTGTGGTCGGTGATTAGAATACCGATGTTGCGGTATTTCAGCTGCCACACCACATGCTGGATGTCTTCCACGGCGATAGGGTCAACGCCGGCAAACGGCTCGTCGAGCATGATGAACTTCGGGTCGATGGCAAGACAGCGGGCTATCTCCGTGCGGCGGCGCTCTCCTCCCGAGAGGCGGTCGCCGAGGTTCTTGCGCACCTTATGCAGGTCGAACTCGTCTATCAGCGTCTCCAGTTTGGCAAGCTGCTCCTTGCGGGTCAGGTCGGTCATCTCGAGCACCGCCATGATATTGTCTTCCACACTGAGTTTCCTGAACACGCTCGCCTCCTGGGGCAGATAGCCCACACCGGCACGTGCTCTTTTATACACGGGATAGGTGGTGATGTCTTTGTCGTCGAGATAGATATGGCCGGCATTGGGCACGATGAGTCCGGTGGTCATATAGAATGAGGTGGTCTTGCCGGCACCGTTCGGACCGAGCAGTCCCACGATCTCGCCCTGCCTCACGCTTATCGACACGTCATTGACCACCGTGCGCTTGCCATACTGCTTCACGAGGCCTTCGGTGCGCAGCACCATTCCCTCGCTCTTATTCTCCTGCTTTATATTCTCGCTGTCGCTCATTATATAGTTTGAATATCGTTATGTCTTTCCGTCAGCAGCGCCCGGACTCGTGTCTTCACTCGCCGTCCGCCACAATACGAACTGCAAATATACCCAATAATTTACAAAGAGAGCCTCTCCCACCCACATTTCCTCTCCATCTTAATTCTTTTTAACCCGAACCGGTCATTAGGGTTTGAATGGAATTGGACTTTTCAGAAGTGATGATTAATCAGTGATTTTCGGGTATCCTTGATATTTTAAACGGAATCAGTCGCCGCAGGCTGATGGACACATTATTATCACTGATATATTATTTTTCCGTGTCGTCGTTGTGTCCCCAGCCTTTGGCAGGGACACAAATCAAAAAAAAGGAAACACGGATTGAACAGAGGAACACGGATCGGTCTTTTCACGGATCCATTTTTTTTGATATTATTGAGCTAATGATTCTTGGATTTAAATTTGGATTTAGTTGGATTTGCAAGTGCTGTAGCACTTCCTTTTAGCGTATGATTGAGTGACGTACTCGATAGAATCTTATCAGCCACTTCTCAGAAAGAAGGGAGTGCCACAAGCACTCGCGAATCCCAGGAAATCCCGATAATAATCCAATAACCATTTGCCAACTAAAAAAATCAGTGAAAAAGCCAAATCCGTGTCCTCAGTTAAATCCGTGTTTAAATTTTTGTCCATCGCCGCAGGCTGATGGACACTTTATTCTCACTGATATGATATTGTCATTCCGTGTCGTCGTTGTATCCCCAGCCTTCGGCAGGGACACAAATCAAAAAAAATGAAACACGGATTGAACAGAGGAACACGGATCGGTCTTTTCACGGATTTATTTTTTTGATAATATTGAGCTAATGAGTTTTGGATTTTGGCCTGGATTTAGTTGGATTTGCAAGTGCTGTAGCACTTCCTTTCTTGGTGGTATCGGTGTTGACAGTTTCGTCTCAAACAAGAAGACAAACCGTTTTCTATTTTAAAAAAGCCCCAAACGGATTTTTGCCATATCGGGAACAAATGGGCAACATCCGTGCAGCAACCATGCCCAAGTGGGGTAACGTGCTTGCCCATGTTGGGCAACGTGCTTGCCCCAAGTGGGCACGCTGCTTGCCCCGGATGGGCAGATTTGCAGGCAGAGGCCTGCCCAATAAGTTAACCCCAAAACGATCATTATGCCGTTCAATGAAATATTTTATGACTGCTTGCTGCTTTTGCTTTTTATAAGGCGTCTTTTACTTGTTTTTAGTAATACCCATATTCCTGCTTTCAGGATTCTGCCAACGCATACAATTCCTGTCGTCTGAATCCCTCACATCCGACAATTCCTTTCATCTGATAATCCCTCGCATCTGACAATTCTCTTTTCATCAGCAAACCATCCAGACAATTGCCTGACAATCGCCAGGCAGTCAACTATCTGTTAGTCAGAAAATTACAACGAAAAAACCAGACAATCTGACAGTTTTTTTGAAAATTCTAAGTTTTTCTAAAAATCAGCGTTATTGGCAACTTTTCCTCCAGCTATGTCATCTTTTGGCACCAATAACCTGTACCTTTGCCGCCGCGACCCCAAACGACACCACCATGACAATAAAACCCATACTACGCAAGATATTCACCAAAGTGATAAAATTCCTTTGCCTCTTTATCATGACAGCAATCACAAGCGTATGCTATTTCGAAATCGGACACGACAAAGGGTGGCCACGAGCCGACATCATGTACTCCCGCTACCACAAGACCGTTGCCGGCATCATAGCCCACATCCCCTCCCCTGCCGAAACGATAGTCAATGGCTTCGACGACATCAGTGACAAAATGAGTCTCATCACGCAGCGACAAGAGTACCGGGAACCAGAAAAAGAGGAGCCAATCAAGATTTTTCAATGGAAAGATGAGGATTATCCGAAACTTTTACTACATTTGCAAATGGAAGGGCAGCAACAGCGTTAGGCACAAAAGCCGACAGCTGGCAGCCCCGGAAATGACGCAAGAAATCTTGTGGACACGAGCAAGCAAATAAGGGTGTACCAATATAACTTGTGTGCACCGTGACGGTTCTGTAAGTTGAAATCTGGTAAATTTGAACTGAAGTAGAAAAGAACTGGAATTTGTTTGAGCGAGTCTGCACCATGATATGGTGTAGGCTCCTCTTTCATATCCTCTTTTCTACGGGTTTTACCAGAGCCTAACTTACAAGGGAATATCGAGAGAAGGAGTCTACGCCTTTCTTTTTCCCCTCTATGAACCATTATGAACTTGTACGGGTCAAGGCATCTGATTATCTTTGCAACGTTAACATCTATCGTACCTTGTCCCACAACATCGATACGTCAAACAACTTAAAACTTACAGCCTATGAGTAAAGTTTTTCAAGTAAGGCCGAAGCGCATCAAGCGTTCCAACGGCACCGTACTAACCCCCGACATGGTAGTGACGGTAACCACTCAGCAGCACACCACCACCCCTTTTTATAATGGAGCCAAGGAGGTGCAAGAAGCCTACATGCGCATCTACGCCTTCGACTACAAAAAAGCATGCTGCAACCAAAATGATTTTGAATTTAGGAAGTTGGACAATTAGTGTGTTGATTTATATATTATAGACTGTTGTATTTGTTTTAATACAATAATCCTTATGAGCGAAAAAGAGATTTGTGAATTAATCGACAAGATACCTACTTTTGAAGGATCAAAGTCCATATATAATCC
>CAVBFA010000137.1:0-6847 GCA_963594595.1 Oscillibacter sp.
GGTGTTGAGGGAGGCACTGCTCTGCAATGCCACCGTAGTGGCTCTCTGCCACAACCATCCAAGCAACAATCCGCGGCCCAGCGGCGACGACGACCGCATAACGCAGCGCCTGCAGAAGGCTTGTGAGACCATGAGGATATACATGCTCGACCATCTCGTGATTACAGACAGCGACTACTACAGCTATATGGAGAACGGAAAACTCGACAGATAACCTGTGCGCTGCCTCATAAGCCCATGATTTCCCGCTGTCGGGAAATATTCTTCAAGCTTAATTCTTCATTTTTGATTTATTTCGCTATCTTTGTATTTAATTTAATTATCTAAGTATGACACAAGAAGAAAAGACAAGGATAGAGGGAAGAATCGTCGACGTGTTGAAGACCGTCTACGATCCGGAAATACCAGTGAATATCTACGACCTCGGACTCATATACAGGATTGAGGTGGGAGCTGACGGCAATGTGGATATCGACATGACGTTCACCGCTCCGTCATGCCCCGCAGCAGACTTCATCCTGGAGGACGTGCGCCAGAAGGTGGACTCGCTTGAGGGAGTGAAGTCGGCTAACGTCAACCTCGTGTTTGAACCTGCCTGGGACCAGAGCATGCTCAGCGAAGAGGCACGCCTCGAACTGGGAATCGACTGACGCAGACCTCCCGAATCGCCATGCACACGGCATGCGCACGGCGGAAACGCTGCACCCTATGTCAAAAAAACACTCAAAACACAAGTTATGAAGAACGTATACATCCTATCTGACGCACACCTCGGCTCTCTGGCGATAGACCATAGCAGAATGCACGAGCGCCGTCTGGTGCGCTTTCTCGACGACATAAAGCATAAGGCGTCGGCGATATATCTGCTTGGCGACATGTTCGACTTCTGGTATGAATACAAATATGTGGTGCCGAAGGGCTACACACGGTTCCTCGGCAAACTCTCGGAGCTTACCGACATGGGAGTGGAGGTGCATTACTTCACCGGCAACCACGACATCTGGATGTATGGATATCTGGAGGAGGAGTGTGGCGTTACTCTGCACAAGAAGCCGGAAACGGTGGACATATACGGCAAGGTGTTCTATCTGGCTCATGGCGACGGACTGGGCGACCCTGACTCGCGCTTCAAATTCATACGCAAGGTGTTCCACAACCGCTTCTGCCAGCACCTCTTCAGTTCGCTGCATCCGCGTTGGGGTATGTGGTTCGGGCTTGAATGGGCGAGGAAGAGCCGCATGAAGCGTGCCGACGGCAAGGAACCTCCATATATGGGCGAGGACAAGGAATACCTCGTAAGATACACCAAGGAGTATATGAAGACCCATCCCAACATCGACTATTTCGTGTATGGTCATCGCCATATCGAGCTCGACCTTATGCTCTCGCGCAAGGTGCGCATGATGATTCTGGGCGACTGGATATGGCAGTTCTCCTATGTGGTATACGACGGGGAGCATATCTTCCTTGAGGAGTATGTAGAGGGGGAAAGCAAGATGTGATATACAGTATCAATCGATATCAATCAATATCAATAATAGCAATAAAGGCTGCGATGAGATTCGCAGCCTTTATTGCTATTATTATGTCTTTACAGTGGGTTGTCTCGTTAGAGCAGCGCCATTGTGTCTGAAGCGATCATCAGCTCCTCGTCGGTTGGGATGACGCATACTGTCACCTTAGACTCTGGAGTAGAGATGATGGCCTCTTTTCCACGCAGGTTCTTGTTCTTCTCCACGTCGATTTCCACTCCGAGGTAAGTAAGCTTCTTGCATACTTCCTCACGCAGACTTGGCTGGTTCTCGCCAACGCCGGCTGTGAACACGATGATGTCGCAACCGTTCATAGCTGCTGCGTATGCACCGATATACTTGCGGATGCGGTAGAAATACATGTCGAAAGCGAGTTTCGCACGCTCGTTGCCGTTCTCGAAAGCCGCCTCGATCTCACGCATGTCAGAAGATACGCCAGTGATACCGAGCATACCGCTCTTCTTGTTCAGCAGGTCTGACAGGCCGTCAGCATCCAGTCCGAGCTTCTTCTCGATGAATGTCAGCGCACCGCCGTCAACGTCGCCGCTTCGTGTACCCATGATAAGTCCCTCCAGCGGAGTGAGACCCATTGAGGTGTCAACACACTTGCCGTCCTTTACTGCAGCGATGCTCGCACCGTTTCCGATATGGCATGTGATGATCTTCTTGCCCTCTGGCTTCACGCCGAGGAATTCGCATACGCGCTGTGACACGTAGCGGTGGCTTGTGCCGTGGAAGCCGTAGCGACGCACGCCATACTTCTCATACAGGTCGTAAGGAAGAGCATACATGAAGGCCTCCTTTGGCATTGTCTGATGGAATGCAGTGTCGAACACGCCGACCTGTGGAAGTCCTGGCATCAGCTCCTGTACGGCGCGTACACCTTTGAGGTTTGCTGGATTGTGCAGCGGAGCGAGGTCTGTGCACTCCTCGAATACCTTGAGCACTTCGTCGGTGAGCAGCACGCTCTTGTTGAACTTCTCTCCTCCGTGTACCATGCGGTGTCCTACGGCATTGATTTCCTTCAGGTCTTTGATAACGCCGATTTCAGGGTCAACGAGCAGGCTGAAGATAAACTTCACACCCTCTGTGTGCTCAGGAATGTCGTGCATCACAGTCTTCTTCTCGCCGTTGGCGAGTTTCACTTTCACGAAAGCTCCGTCGAGTCCCACACGCTCCGCACCACCGGATGTCATTACGGTCTTGGTGTCCATGTCGTAGAGAGCATACTTGATAGAAGAGCTACCACAGTTTAAAACCAGAATCTTCATTTTGATATATTTGTTTTTTAGTGAGACTTGATGTTATTTCTTAGCGTCCATAGCCTGGCAGGCGGTGATAGCCACCAGCTTGTAGATGTCGTCTACCGAGCAGCCGCGGCTCAGGTCGTTTACTGGGCGTGCGATACCCTGGAGAATCGGGCCGATTGCCTCGGCACCACCAAGACGCTGCACCATCTTGTAAGAGATGTTGCCCACCTCGAGGCATGGATATACGAGCACGTTTGCCTTACCGGCGATTTCGCTGCCCGGAGCCTTCTTCTCGCCTACTGCAGGAACGAGGGCTGCGTCAGCCTGGAGCTCACCGTCGATCTTCAGTTCCGGATCCAACTCCTTGGCAAGCTTGGTAGCCTCTACCACCTTGTCTACAACCTCATGCTTTGCGCTGCCCTTTGTAGAGAAGCTCAGCATTGCCACGCGTGGCTCAGCGAAACCAGCAACAGACTTTGCTGTCTGGGCTGTGCACACTGCGATCTGTGCCAGCTGCTGTGCGTCTGGCATTGGGGTAACGGCAACGTCGCCAACAACGAGCACACCGTTCTCGCCATACTGTGGCTCCTTGGTGATGAGAAGCATCGCACCGCTCACGCATGTGATGCCAGGAGCACACTTGATGATCTGCAATGCTGGGCGCAGTGTCTCGCCTGTGGTGCTCAGCGCACCGGAGATCTGTCCGTCGGCATCACCGGTCTTGATGATCATGCAGCCCAGATAGAGTGGGTCTTTCACGAGCTCACGGGCCTGCTCGATTGTCATGCCCTTCTTCTTGCGGAGCTCAGCCAGCAGAGTGGCATACTCCTCGCTCTTTGGGTTGTTCTCAGGGTCGATGATGGTAGCCTTGTCGATGTTCTTCAAGCCCCATTTCTCAGCCAGAGAGTTTATCTCGGCTGGGTTGCCGATGAGGATGATGTTTGCCACGCCCTCTGCCAACACTTTGTCGGCTGCTCTAAGTGTACGCTCCTCTGTTGCTTCGGGGAGCACGATGCGCTGTTTGTTGCTTTTAGCGCGCTCGATGATTGATTGTACTAAATCCATGATTATAGTGTGTTTAAATAAGTTTGTCTTGTCAGGCAGGTACGGTGTTCAATGTATGTTCATCGTAGATGCTATGCAAAAGTAGTCATTTTATTTCTAATGTGGTGCCGTTTTGTTGAGTTTTTTATAATTATCCCCGTTCTTCCAATTTTGTAAGCCCTGTTTTGCAAAAAAAACGGTTTCTTGATATATATCACCTATATATATTAACCCGAATCGGTCGTCAGGGCTTGCTTGGATTTTGATTTTAGAAGAGTGGATTTTGTCTGGCTTTAGTGATTGCTGATTGTGCTGCTATACTTTCTGGCAGGAACATGAAATCTCCATTCAGGGCTCTGAAAGAATATGCTAATTGCTGATTTGGATTTTATCGTAATTCTCTAAAAGATCCTTTTCCTTTTGCTTTTTCTGTGCCTTTCTTGACTTTACAATTTCTCCCATATTGATTTGATAAGGTTCTGTGTCATACTCTCTCGTAAAGACATGGGTCCCGGTCTTAGGGTCGGTGATTGTGTCTGCTATGGCATCAAAGGCTGTCTCTTTGACAACACTGCATGACGACATTGAAAGTACTATTACAGCACAAAGGTACACATGGATATAGGAATAAAATTTCTTCACTTTTTTCATTGCTCTTGCTTTTTGTCGTATAACGAAGGAACAGCCGTTTTATTGCAGCAGTTTAGAAGCGATTCTGTTCTTTGTCTAAGTTGACAAAGAAAAACAGGCGGTTGCCCCATGAACATCATTCACAGAGCAACCGCCTTTCACTTATTTCGTCATGTCGGCGTGGCTACGCCGATTAGTCACTTTATTTCGCCACCTTCCTGCCGTCCATGATATACATGCCGTGGCCGAGGGCGTTGATGTCGGTGCCGGCATATCTGCCGTCGATGGTGTATATCCTGCCGTCGGCAGTGCCGAGTCCAGACTCCAATCTGCCGATGCCGTTCACATCGTCGTATTCAACGATAGCCCCGAAGCGGTTCCACGCCTCATGCTGGGCGAACGCCTCCTTGGATCCCTTGGGCACGTAAAGCGTGGTGTTGCCCAATTTGCAGTTGAATGAATACAACTTCGCGATGTCTGGATTAGAAGTGTGAACGACGAACTTCTTGATGTTGTCGCAGCTGATGAAAGCATATTCCTCTATTTCCTCTACGCCAGCCGGAATTTCAAGCTCTGACAGCTGGGGGCAGTAGTTGAAGGCCTGCCTTCCTATCTTCTTTAGGCTTTCGGGGAAGGTGACATATTCAAGCACCACGATGCCTCTGCCCGGCACGTTCCCCTCGCTGTCGTGGAATTTAGTTCTCTGGGGCACCGCTGAGTTCACGCCGTTTGAACTGAACAGTCCCGTCGGAATGGTATTGTCTTCTATCGTACATCCCGACAGGTCAACACCCGTCAGTTTCCCGTTGTTGGTCATGAGCATCACCTCATACATGATGTCCCGCGACATGAAGCCTTTCACCACCACCGAGTCGAATGCCATCGCCTCCTCGCTGGTGAACGTCTTCTCCCAAGTCTCTCCTTCATTGTGGGTAATCGTGCAGATGTTCTTCTGGGCGAAGCATCCCAAAGCCGAAAACATAACCAATGCTGATAATAAAAATCTTTTCATAGTAGAATCTCCTCTGTCGTTAAAAATTAATGTTATAATAGTGATTGTCTTGACAACATCTTTTGCAAATGATACTCTTTTTCATAATAATATAATTTACGCCTGATAATTGTTGCGCCACAAATTTAAGAATATATCCTCTTTCCCCACTAATAAAATAACGTTCAAAAAACGTTCATTTTATATCTTTCTGTAGTTCAATGAGTTATAATGGTTCGCAATGCGTGGCATAATTGGTGGAATGCTCTGTAAATACAAAATCCGAGCAAGCCCTAATGACCGATTTTGGTTAAAAGCAAGCCCCTCTTGGACTTCCTTTGTGGAAGGCTAAGAGGGGCTTTTGAGTATCGTCTGTCAAAGACGTATGGATAAGAAGAATGGCGTGTATTGACGAACTACAGTCCTCTGATGATTTCGTCCCATTCGCTCGGTTTTCCAGATGATCCGAAATTTGTCATATAAAGTCTTCTTCTCGTAGAGTTGATCGCTTCAACGGATTTGATTGTGAGGTAGGCTATCTGCTGCACGCTGCAACCTGCCTTGATCAAGAGGCAAACATGATATGGCTGGTCTTTCATTTTCTTGAATTGCATCAATCCAGTCCTGAAAGTAGGGAATATGTCAAAGAGCAGGTTTCCCAGTTCCTCCCAATTTATTGTGTCCTGCGTGATCGGCTCCCGATTGTCGTAGAGTTTGTTCAGGAAAGCATACATCTCCGTTTCCTTCCATAGGCTGTCACTTGTGGTGGAGATTTTGTTGAGCAGGGCGTTTTTCTGAAGGAGACTCTCCAGCTGTCGCACCTTCAGTTCGTAGCGCATCCTCAGGTCACTGTTTTCAATGCCAGCACCGTTAAGTTTCTCTTTCACCTCCTGAAGTTCGCGATTGTACCTCTCAGCCGCTTTGTCGCTTCTGTTTTGAATCACCTCACACAACGCCTGCAATTTCTTGTATTTCCTCTTCTGTCTGTATCTGAAAACGAAATAATATCCAACGACCACGACCATGACGAGCACAGAGAGCGTGATGACCATATCCCTGCGTCCCTCGTTGGCACGAAGCCTGTTGTTTTCGTCTTCCACCTCTTTGTTGTCAAATTCCGCATTCGCCCTTGCAGAATATTCAGAAGCATTGATCTGCACGATGGTGTCGGTGACGTTTGCATACAACACTCCATATTGGAATGCCTTCTCTATGTTGTTCTTGCCCTTGTAATATTTGGCGAAGAACTTGTATGCACACTGCCTGCCGTATATAGTGCCATTGGCGATATTCAGGGAATAGTAATGGCGAGCCTTTTCCTGGTCGCCGGAGGCTTCGTATATCGTCGCCGCGATGTTGTGTATAGAGCTCTCGCTGAAATTGTCGGTGTGGCCCAGTGC
>CAVBFA010000137.1:6857-9914 GCA_963594595.1 Oscillibacter sp.
TGTATAGCCTTGCTTCGGCCAGTCTGCCCATATTGAAATACACATCAGCTATCTGGGAGTCAATCTCCGCCCTTGCCCCTTTGTCGTCGGTCAGGTTTCTTGCCGATTTCAGACATTCCAGTGCCTTGTCATATTTCTCCATTGCCTTGTAGGTCCACGACAGTGCTATATAGTCATACTGCATACGCTGCGGATTGTTGAGCCTCTTGTGTATTGCCAGCGACTTGAGTTTCATTTCGAGCGCCTCGTCGTCGAGATACTGGTAGGTGTATACGAATCCAAGCATATAGTAATACAAGGCTCTGAGCTGGTCGTCCGTTTCATCGCCGGAGAGCAGGTCCAGTCCGTCGTGGAAGCAACTGATGGCAGGTTGTACGCGGCCGACGAGATTGTAGGCACATCCCACATAATAATATACGAATTTCATCATCCTCTTGTCGCCGGTATCCATGAAATGGTGTAATATCGCCGTTGGCTCCTTGTCGTCAGACTCCGGCTTGTTTTGCTTGACATCAGCCTTCAGAGCGAGGAACCGGCAATACCACTCGGCATCATCGTTCATGTTGGCATGCAACTTTTTGTATCGGGCAAGCATCTGCTCAGCCTTCAGAGGGTTGTCGTTGCATATAGAGTCTATTTCCACCAGACCTTGGGGGTAGGATGGAGTCTTGCTATTTTCGTAGATGACGAAAGAACATGCCAAGACGATCACTGCACATAGAGTAGTGAGGAGCGTGTTCTTGTTGTTCTCTACAAATTCGGATATGGTCATGTTGATGTTTCTCTTGCGTTTATATTAAGGTGGAAATGGGGGCTATTCCTTTTCCATCACTTCGTCGAGCGTGGTGTAGAAGGCAGGGTCTTCGCCGATGACGAATGTTATCAGTTTGCCGTCTTTGCCTACGATGAATTTCGTGGGGAATCCCTGTATTCCGTATTCCTGTGTGATGTCGCCGGCACCTTTGGGGTTATATACGTGAATCCAGGGCAGTGAGAGATTGCTGACGGCGGCTTTCCACTGTTCCTTGGTGTCGCCGCAGTCCACGCCTACGATTTCCATCTTGCCCTTGTATTTCTCGTAGTATTTCTTCATCTCCGGCATGCCCTTCACACACCATCCGCACCAGCTGCCCCAGAAGTCGATCACCACGATCTTGCCTCTCAGGCTCGACAGCTTGAACTGTTTGCCGTTGATGTCGGTCAGTTCAAAGTCGGGAGCCATCGGCTGGTCTTCCAGTGTGTCGTTCGCCTCCTGCTGTATGGCATCGGGAGTGGCGGCTTGGTTGTTCTGTACTTTCTGGTTTCCGCAGTTTGCCATTGCCACGGCGGTAGTCAGCATGAGAGCTGTGGTCAGTGATAGTTGTAGTTTCATAATATCCGTTTTTTTATTTGGGTTAATGACTTAGTTATATCTTTCCGGCTTTGAGCCCTCTTATCACGGCGCTTGAGAATCCGGCGTGCTCCATCTCGTTGAGTCCGCGGATTGTCAGTCCGCCGGGAGTTGTCACCTTGTCGATGGCGGCTTCGGGGTGTTCTCCGGATGCCTGCAGCAGTTCCACGGCACCTTTTATCGTCTGCAGCACTATCTTCTGTGCGTCTTTCGCCTTGAAGCCGATTTCCACGGCACCCTCCACGTTTGCCCTGACATACCGCATGGCGTATCCAATGGAGCACGACATTGCCGTTGCCGCCGGGAACAGTCTCTCTTCCAGCACTATCGTCTCTCCCAGTTTGTCGAAGAGGTCTGTCACGGTCTGTTTCTCCTTTGCCGATGCTCCGCAGGCAGAGATGTATGTCATGGATGCCTTTTCGGCTATGGCGATGTTTGGCATTACGAGGAAGAGCGACGGTCTCTCCCCGTCTTTCTCCATCCATTCGTTTATCTTTTCAGACGGTATTCCTGCCGCCACCACCACGAGCAGCTGGCTCTTGTAGTCGATAACGGGCTTGATGCCTTTCAGTGTCTGTTCCACGCACCATGGCTTCACCACCACCATCACGATGTCGCTGCCTTCTGCCGCCAGCTGGTTGTCGGATGTCACGCTCGTTCCCTTTTGCGCAAAGTGGTCCATCACTGGCTGGTTGTGGTCACACACGGTGATGTCGTCGGCTCTCATGTCGTCGCATCTGAGCAGTCCTTCGGCGATGGCTCCTCCCATCGCTCCTGCTCCTATTATTGATATTTTCATGATTCCTCCTGTTGTGTGATTTTAATTTAGTGACTAATATTCAATATTCGGCAATACGTGGCGCAGTCCCTCTATCACTTCGTCGTTTGACACTCCCACGCCCTTCACGATGAATATCGTGTCGTCGCCGGCTATCGTGCCCAGGATGTGGGGGATGTTGCTGTTGTCGATGTTGTATGCTATGCTGCTCGCATATCCGGGACGGGTCTTTATCACAGCCATATTGCCCGAGAAGTTTATCGACCTGAATCCCGACGACTGCATCATCTCTCTTGCCGTCTGCTGGCTCGGCACTCTCTTATACATCGTTTCGTTTGGCAGGACATACACGTATTTGCCGTTCATGCTCGCTGCCTTTGCCACCTTCAGCTGTTTGAGGTCGCGGCTCAGAGTGGCCTGCGTGATGGTGTAGCCCTCGCTTTTGAGAGCCTTGAGCACTTCCTCCTGACTGCCCAGGTCTTTGCTTGAAATTAGCATCTTCAAGACTTCCATTCTGCTGTTCTTTACTCTCATAATCGTATAGTTTGGTGATACGTTGCAAATTTATGTATATTTACTTAAAAATGCAAGTATTTATACGTGAATTATTGATTGCTGCGTATATAGTCTAAATATTTGAGTGTTTTTCTTGTATAAATATCATTATGACACTTGTTTTGAAAAGCCGGATTGCTTCTGATGGCGCTTTTGGCATCTCCTTTACGAACGTTTCCTTTCATGGAAACTTTGGGCATTGTATGGGGTGCTAAAGTTGCCCACTTGGGGCAATGTGCTTGCCCCAAGTGGGTAAGGTGCTTACCCAACATGGGCAAGCGTGCTGCCGATTTCCTGAAGTTTTTGTTATCCTTGCCAATGATTGGGATGTTGG
>CAVBFA010000138.1:0-2537 GCA_963594595.1 Oscillibacter sp.
CTTCTGCAGTGTCTTCTGTTGAACCCATAAATCCGCGTGACACTATATGTCCGTATCTCTCTCGTTGAGAATAAGTAACCTTACCATGTTTCTCCATTTCCGCAATCATTGTATGATCTTGGGTAACGTAAATTTGTTGCCCATTGCGAAATTGATATACACGGCAGTCTCCAATCCAAAAAATGTTACCTATATAGCCGTCAACTTCAATCCCAGCAAAACAGCATCCCATCTTGGAAACGCCTCGTTCACGAATAGCCCTGTTTAATTCGGCGTTTGCATTCAGCACGGACTCTGGTATGGATTTGCCCTGTATGATAAAATTTGCTATCTCTTCTGCTGCAATTTTTGCAGCAATAGATCCATCAGAGTAACCACCCATGCCATCTGCAACAATATATAAGGCTTTGCTCCCTCCAATTTTTTTGGAGAGAACAAAGTCTTGATTCTGTGCTCTACGACCTATGTTGGTATATTCTATTATTATCATATGGCTTTAATCGTATCGCCACCATGTTTAGTCACTCTTGGTCGAGTGCTTATCTTCATAGGACGTAGGGTGACACCTTTATCAGTAGCCTTTGTTGCCCAAAGATAAGCTTCTCCCGGAACAAGAGATGCCATGTCTGACGATGAAAGAGATTGTAATTGGGTAATTGACTTTTGAATGTGCTTAACCCACTGAGGACTATTAAACTTATGCAAGAGCACAACAGAAGAAAGTTCAATGATTTGAGTTGGAAGACTCATCGGATCCTGACTGGCAATCATCATTGACACACCTTTATGACGCATCTCTCGGATAGCAGTCACGATAGTACTTGTCAAATCTTTATTGCCCATATATTTGTGAGCTTCATCAAACACGATGAATTTATTAAACTTCCTACCTTTGAATTCTTTTACTCCGGAGAAGATATTAAGCATAATGACAAATAGTCCGAGAGCGTCATCTTCATCAATCCATTCATCACGGAGGTCAACGATAATGAGACGACCAGGACGCAAAAGAGAACCGAGCTTTATTGTGTCATCTATGTATTCTTCTGCGAAAGAAAGGCGTTGCTTTGCAAGAGATTTTTGCGTCGCAGAAAGGAGGCCTGAATTATCCACACTCTCTTTAAGTGCGTCAATATTCAGATTCTTTCTGAGAGCTTTCATAATCTGCTTGAGCTGGGCGATATATGTTGAATCATTGCCTACAGCCTTCAACAAGAATTGCCAGTCCTGTACATTAAGGTCCGTTGAGTGGAACTTAATAGGATGAATCATCAATGAAGGATACTCTTCCATTCTCTCTTCAACCTTATCCGCAGGGCAAAGCATGATCACGTCCTCAATACGAGCAGCATCAGCGCCATACACGTCTTTGAGTTTTTTTAGTTGACCGGTTTCGTCATTCGGGTACACCATAGAAGTAAACTCTGGTGCATAGTCCGGACTCTCCGAGTAATGGAAAATAACACTCGCCATTGGTCCAGGAAGTAGGTTTACATTAGAGAACTGCTTCAATGTCATCTCTGAAATGGTCCCAATTGTGTAACTCTTTCCGCCGCCTTGTACTCCGAATAGACTTATAGTGTTAGTTTCGCTTAAATCTATGGCAATCTTACGATGACCGTTAATGCTTTCGCCAAGAATACCATATTGTTCGCTCCCGCTTGTTTTGCCGATAAGAATATCATAAGTCGGTTGGATATAATTGGGGTCGAAGACAACTGGATCAACATAGTTTTTGGGCTTATTCAGAATTGCCGTATCAGGAGGCATATTATCTTTCGGCTTGGTTTCAACTGGAGGCAGCGGCTGGTCTGGCTTTATTTCAACTGTTTCAATGACACCCGTAGTATGCCATGAATCTGAAGAATTGGACTCGCCGTTCGGAATAGAATTGATTTCAGTATTATTATTATCTTTCTCCGCTTCCGACTCTACATGCTCAATTTCCGATGATGATAGCATCTTAACCCGTTGCTTAACTTGAATATCTGCTATATCCTCTACATCGTTGTTGATATGGAATGAGTTTTCACGCAGGATTCGATCTGATGTCTCAAATTCTGTCTTCATGTCCTCATCAGCAGCAGCGCGAACGACATCAACGGTTCTCAGACTATCCACATCTTCAATTATCATCTCAATCATTGGCTTACCAAGGATATAGAAAATGGTATCGTTAAGAACATCTTTGCGTTGATAGGTATCACTCTGAAACTCATAAATGAATCCCATCTTCTTAAAACGAATTATGTAGTCTCCGTTTTGGAGCGACAGAATGAATTCTTCGTATTCTTTAGCCGTTTCTTCGTTAAGATACTTATAACGTGCAGCTCGACGAGAATAAAACAGCAATAACGATTGCAGTTCTATAGTGCGCAGCTCTCGGTCAAGTCGGTCCGGAGATTTAAATTCAGGATCAAAGTTTGTGCGAAGTGCCAGAATTGTATTCTTTATCTGACTTTGCATTTTCTCTTGGAGAGAAAACAATTCGTCATCAGAGAGATTCTGACGGCGCTTTATCTCAGTTACCGTAAATA
>CAVBFA010000138.1:2547-6163 GCA_963594595.1 Oscillibacter sp.
AGAGCGTATGTCAGAGAGCAATTCCAGGAATGATGTTTTATCGCTAACATCTATTCCAAAGTTCTTGAAATGCGGAGCCATTATTCCCTCTATTTCTGACGTCGGGCGGCATGTCAAGAATGATGAAATGCCATTCAGTTCAGCACTTGGTATGTAGTCTAGCAGATATGGCTGTTCTCCAGCCTTGCAAGGCATATCATAAAACTCCGGTCCCATATTCTTGTCGAATGTTACAACCCAGTCGCTCACATCATGAATGAGTGATAGCATTTCAGAATTGGAATCCTTTATATTAAGTGTCAGAGAGGGCACAGACAACTCATGGTCAGATGTCATGCTTGTGCCAATAAGACTCTGCACATTGCCGAATAAATTCTGAAATTCAGCGGCAAACATGGTGGCGTTCTGCATTGGTATATCCGAGATAAACCTTTGCCACTGTATCTCTGAACCTTCGCTTACATTATCAACCTGAACAATAGGACGCATCACAACACCATTAAGATAGAATGACGACTGAATTGTCTTACTCCTTTTCAATGATGCTTGGGTCGGAAACGGGTTTATAAGAAAAGACATATGCGCAGGGAAACGCATAGGGTCTTTCACAAATTCGTCAATGCTATTGATCGAAAAACGTAATTTAGGAAACAGACGATTGTCATCCGCCTGCGAGAAGTTTTCAGCTTCCTCTGACACAGATGTTTCGGGATTCATTAGTTCCTTCAGGGCTTCACCTTGGGGGAAACGCTTATCGTTGCAGAATAAACGACTTTCATAATGTATATCAAAGACATTGCCGGTTGTTTCTCTCTCTATTCTCACAAGGTTATCTGCAAACACCGACGCATCGCCAGCATTAAACAGATTTATAATGAGTTTGTTGATATAAGGATGCTGAGTAATGTATTTGTGCAATAATCGGTAAACCATATTTTGGTTTACATCGCTGTCGATACGATACTGTATACCAATATTGAATAACTGAGACAGATAAGCTTTTAGTTGACGGAACCCAGTTGAGAAAGTATCGTCTTTGTCCTGAAGTGGATTGGCGTATAAACCCCAGCCGAAACATAGTTCTCCGACGTACTGCATGTATCCTGTACGTTTCTCATCCAGAAGTACAAGAGGAGCAATTTCCGGATTTAGCTCACCATAGAAAAGTTTGTCCAATTTTTTATACCAGACATCCGGTTTGCGATAACGAGAATCATTATGTGTCTGCGATTCCCATTCTTCGTATTGTTCGTAAATATTTACGAGCCAAGCGAGTCGCAGAGGATGAAGCGGAGTAATAATATTTGTGTGCGCAGTTCTACCGTCAGGCATTTCAACTTCAAGAGAAACTGTGTCTATTGATTGTAATTTGACAGCTTTATTTGATTCTACATTCTCAGATAAAACACTTGAAAGCCATGCTCTATATTCGCTCACATAAGTCTTGATTTCATCAATGTGTTTAAATACCTCAAATGTTTCGACTACACCGGTATTGTTAGGAGCCGATTGTCTGATTGCATTAAATAGATTTTTTCGAGCATCAATCAACGATTGAGGTACATTAACGTTGACTGGAACTACAAACGCGGATTTAAGTTGGACATCGGTATAATTGTCGCTGATTTCTGCCTCGACATAAGACAACTGATCTCCCTTTTTCAGAAGGGCGCGTTGTAGTACAAGAAGTTTCTTGGACAGAGGAATCTGGTAGTTGTTGTCAGCATCATACCTCAACTGGAAGGTTTCAAGATGGGTACTTTCCTGCCAACTATGCAGTTCATCATCAGATGTGTTTTTTGACACCTTACCATTCTTCTCAACAATAGCAACACGCTTCGGCACAGTAAGTTCGAGACCTTTGCGATTCAGCTCAATTCTGTAGCGGAAATAAGCCATCAGTACATTGCGTATTTTCATACGTGTACCGATTTCTTCACCGTCTGACTCATCATCTACATCTTTATTTCTTAAGAAGAATGTAGTAGAATCAGAAGTAAGCATCTTACGACGTTGTTGCTGGAAATCCTCTTTGGACATACCTTCATCTTTTGTCTCCTCTTCAATCCATTCTTGCTGAACAGCCTCTTCGATAAATTCGTCCTTGGTATTCAGGACTGTTCCGTTTTCATCTTCTGCAAACACATGGAAAAAGTATGACCCATTATCAAATGTTTCCGGATTGATGGTAAATGATAAGTCTCGATAGTCTCGTTGATTATCCGAAACTTTCTTTGTCAAGAGGTCTCGCTCCTTGTAAAAACCGTCCCCATTCATCAGTGCAATACGAACTTTCTTTAGTTCTTCATACTGGCTGGGCTTTGGCGAAAAGAAAATACGGAGTTTTACTTTTGCCCCTTTCTTTGGGTCAACCAACACTTCTGGGTCTCCATCGACAAGAGAATAAGATTTACCTCCTAAGTCAACTTTTACAATATGTAGTTTGCCAAGTTCAAGGACATTTGCAAGAACCCCTTCCCACTTGGAAAAATTTAATGATGGGCTTTCTAGAATTTGTTGGCATAACCCTATGCGAGTGTTTAGTCTACTATTCTGTTTAAGGAAAGCTGCGACATCCTTCTGAAGTGAGTTCGCTTTGATGGGCAGCTCAACAACCCGGTCTGCAATGGTCGATGAGAAATCAGACATGACGCTGATGCAGTCATCGTTTTTCATTAAGAACGATGGCGTATACTCTTTCCTTTGAGCGAGTTTCTCATCCGGAATAAGACCCAGATAAAATATTCCGTTGCCTATTTCCTTGTCGGTAAGTCCGGATAAGACAACATAAAGCAGATAATTAATCTTGTCATTGACCGAAACATTTAAATTCTTTTCGGCATACTGCAACACTGTCTTGATTGTCTTGTTGCCATCGGTTTCATTCAATAACGATTTGAACAACATGAAATCCAGTGTTTTCACACTTAGATCTTGGAATGTTGCATTACCGTATGAGTCTTCGGCAGACGTACTGCTGTTGACCGGAATGAGTATCAAAATTGGCTTGGTCAAGTCGTTGCGAAGCTCAATGAGTTTTGTGGGTGTAATATATTCGCTTCCTGAAAGAGTTTCAGAAAGAATATAACACTCTGCTTGCGTCTCACGCGAATTGATTTTATTTCTCAATTCGGGTAAGACTTCCAAAGGAAATCCCGTGACTTTCATGCAATGTCCGTCAGAGGCATTTTCTATGATATTGCCATAGCAGGACATGAAAATGTCCAGCATCCGATTATAATATTCTCTTCGTAAATCCATTGAGTTCGCTATTAATCGTTGAATTTATATCTGGGACGTATCTTCTGTAGTGATGAAGCATCGCTAAGGTCTGTATAGAACCCTATCTGGCGGAGCTTACTCTTTAGCGCATCAACATTGGCTTTGAATGCCATGTGGGTCTTTACATCTGCATCGGAAAAGCGGGGTTCGTCACTACCATCGATAATAAGCCCATATCGGTCTCTGATACTCTTTATGAGCTGTCGGATGCTTAGCGGATTACTACTGAACCCTCCACCATCTTTTGGTGTAAGTACAAGAAGCTGCACAAGAACCTCCAAAAGTTTAGAGCCAATTGCGCCTCGGCGCTGGTGTTTTCGACTTCGTCCATCAA
>CAVBFA010000138.1:6173-6701 GCA_963594595.1 Oscillibacter sp.
AACCAGCATCGACCATTTTGGGAAGCTGATAAACAAGTTGATGAAAGTATAATGCGAGATGAAAACCTGTAAGAATCCTAAGATAATCAATAAATACACTTCGAGGCATACTATTTTGGTATGCAAGTAGCCGAACTACATCGTCACAATATAGGTCAGCTTGTTTCTTCAAAAGTGGACTAATATCGGCTATGACATTGACCACCTTTGGATCAATATCAACCATTTTAATCAGATGAAGCATCCCGGCCGTATCAATATCAAGCGTAGGATTATCAACAAGTTTTCTACTGAAGTTGTCCCAGCCGATTGACATATAAGTTTTTAAAGCATCCCTTACTTCTGGACGTTGATTGATCATGATGAAAATCTGGTCCGCAGTATTGTAATCACGAGTGTATTTCTGATTACGGATTCGATAGCTTTCCAGGTGGAGAGGACGCATGGAGGATATGTTTTCCTTAGCTTTTCCACGAAAAACCATATTAACCAAGCTACTACGCAACCAACTTTCTATCGCTTCTGGAT
>CAVBFA010000138.1:6711-8329 GCA_963594595.1 Oscillibacter sp.
CTTCTGGATAGTCCGAAAAGCCAACAAGTTCTTGACGCGTCTCTAAGGTCTTGAAATACTTTTCTTTAAGGGTATTTACGTCATGGAATGTAGCATTCCTTGCAAGTTTTAGTTTTATTCGAGCACCATTGTTTCGCATTAGCATGAAGAGATTGACCAGAACATTATCCAATGTAACGGCCTTCATGTCAACAGCGAATATCGACGGCTCACGGAATACACGCTCCTCGCGTGAGAGTATCGGCATTTTCATATTTTATCCTCCTCTGCTTCAAGTCGTGTTACAACAATACGCATCGTTCTCTTATTAAGGCGTATGCGATAATAATCCTTTTCGTTGTTAGTCACGATGATTTCTGTATAAGTTTCGCTTTCAAGCAGGTTCTTGAATACCTGTAACTCGATAAACCTGCCTTTTAGATCGCTTACCGAAGGGCTAAAACCATTCTCAATATATGAGAGCATTTCGTATAGTTCGAGCGATACATTAAGCTGAATATGCTTCTTTGTCTTGCTACGAAAGACAAATGCACAATTCTCATGTTCAAGATACGTCGTCAGTTTATCATTCGTATCAACTTCCATTTCGAAGTCTTTGAGTGGGAATCGACGATAACTCTTTGCGCTTGGATCAGCAACACGGGATGATGAAAGAAGTAAGTATTCTTTTGATAGCTCCCTGTTCCAGCATCCTTCACTACATGAGATAGCGTAAGCCAAATCATTCTTCACAGTCTCCAAGTCATCGCCTTTCTGATTGAGGTTATTGACAAATCTACCGATTGACTGGAAAGGAAGACGTTTCATGAATCCGTCTTTATCGTTGAGGAATGCACCCTCAAAATACTGGTGACGAATAAATGTCTGGTGACGTAATTTCAACAGTCGGACATCACTCTCACTCATCATATATGATGGCTTTAGCTCCATAGTGTCATTGAAAGATGGTATCAAGGACGCTGTTCTTTCTGCGAATGAAAGATAATCTCTTTCATTTTTTTCGCTAAAATAGAGATTCCGGTCAAGCTCTGGTATTGCGACATTGGCAATATCTGTTTCACGTAGAAGTTTTACAACTCTGTCTTCGGAGTGCTGATTGGGAAACCATGAATGTTCAGGCGCTGTTATGTTGAAATAATAGCGCGTCCACCACCTTTGCCGTTCAAGTTCATATCTGATTCTGCGATTATTCTTTTCCTCGTCAGTCGCATCTTCCGGTGTCTCGTCGTATTCTCTTTTTGCCTTATCTAATAATTCAATAAGGTGGGGCATGTCTGCGCACGTATAATCACGGGTAAGCATCCACGCTATAATTGAGCGCAAATCACGCATGGTTATATGGAGCTCACGTTTATATACTATTGTGCGGACTATCCACTCCAGGCGCTTTATTATCTCGTTGCCAACAGCCGAGTCGTTGAGTGAATCGACGTTATATTTTATGAAGCAACGGTCGGCTATCGGACATCCCAGACATTTGTTCCAAAGTTTTTTATCGGTCAAAGCCTTTACCTGTTTACGCAACAAGGAATCCCCATTGTCGTCAAGGGCAGTGACCGAACGAAGATTAAGATTAATAACCATGACTCCGTCAGGGAGGGTAGCCACACCCTCTTTG
>CAVBFA010000138.1:8339-9881 GCA_963594595.1 Oscillibacter sp.
GCATTATGTAATCCCGTAAGTTCCGGAGTTGACTCCAGATATTCCATCAATCGACCTTCATTAATAGCTATTATGCGGCCCTCCACAGCACATCGATAGTCCTCAATACCAATGAATGGCGCAAAAAACTTTGCCAGAACATCGTTATTCTTTAGGTTATGCTCATCTTGAGAACCATCGTAGTTACTTTCAAACATGACGCTACCCAGACGGAATTTTGCACCATTGCGGGACTCGACATAATTGAGGTCTGTTCCAGCGTTCTCAACCTGACGTATAAACGCGGTCTTGCCATCGCCAGCATTACCGGTTATGATTATAAGCTTATAGTCACCATGCTTGATGTCTTCTAAAAGTTTGGTGTCGAGGCGCGTCTCAGTATATGTCAGTTTGTCAAGAATGTTGTCATTCTTGAATCCTGCACGAGTTCCGGCATTACCTCGTTCACTCTGACTATAGAGAGAATTAATATAATCGACAATATTGTATTCTGTTCCATCCTTGCTATAAAATTCAATAGAAGAATCTATACGTTCAAGAGCATCAAATGCCTCTTGCATCTCTTTTGCGTTTTGGAATCGATTCTCCTTTCGTGTTTCGCAAGCCTTCATTATGAATTTTGCGAACTTATCGGATATGAGGTGATTCCTGTCAAGAATGTTGACCGGAGTCTGGTCAAGAATAGGTGTCTGACTATTTCCCCAAGGATAGATATGGCTCAATAATTCATATGCCGTAACTCCGAGAGCAAATGTATCTGCACCTAAGTCCCAATTCATCTTGCTGCCGACTGTCAGGTCAGGTGCCACATAACGATAAGTTCCTACCTTATGTCGATCTCCTTCCTTGTTTGTAGCTATGTTGAAATCGATGAGCACGAACGACCCATCTTTACGATACATTATATTTTCAGGCTTGATGTCTCTATGTATTACTGGTGGCTGTTTTTCCTGTATATACACAAGAGCTGAAATCATTTGTTTGAGAAATGATTTCATCAGTGTGAGAGAAAGGAATGTATCGCCACTCGCATAGCGGCGAATGTCTGTCCCATCAACATAGTCCATAAGAGTATAGAACAACCCACCATTGGTTGTCCCGTTTCCACGGAATCTCACTATGTTCGGATGATTCAGGTCATTCAATGCCTTGAATTCATCAACAGTCACTTGTGGGCTTACGCCCTCCTTGAATATTTTGGCGGCATATAAAGCTCCAGGCTGATATTGGTGTTTTGCTTTGAAAACCTTTGAGAATCCACCTTCGCCAAGCATTTCACCAAGGACTATGTCGTTGGTAATGCGGTCTGTCGGTTTTAAGTCATTAAGATTTTCATTGGCTTCAGGAACAGAGTATTGCTGTGTGTGGGCAATTATACCGTTCTCAAAGATGAATTGGCGTACTTCATCTATGTTGGCCCATCTTTCAATCGGATCAACAACTATTGTTCTTTCGCAAAGTTCATCTACCCATTTCTCAACGTTAGAATTCACCGCAGAGGGTAGCGAATCTTTTGGAAGTTTACCACCCTTCATTAATAAC
>CAVBFA010000139.1:0-9862 GCA_963594595.1 Oscillibacter sp.
GGTACGACTTTATTCCTAACATACGATATTACCAACCGGGAAAATCCGCTGACCCTATATCGGGGCAGCGGATTTCTGGCACGCCTTTTCTAAATATTGCAAACGGCAAATGCTAATTGAGGCGTGACAGTCATATTCTGGGGTTTATTTTTTTACTTTTTTATCCTATCACAACACTTTGCTTACATAAAAAAACATACCTTTGCATTAATGCATAATATATAATTATTTGAGGTAAAAAATAATTGGCATCGAAATGAAAAGGAAGAATATAGTTACAGGATGGCTTGCGGCATTCATTGTCGGCGGATTATTACTGACAGGATGCTCAGAACAAGCGAAGAAGAAGGAGCAGAAGACAGTCAAGGTGGAGACTCTCACCGTGGGCAGCACGGCGCTTGGAGAAACTAAGGATTATGTCGGGACCATAGAAGAAAAAATTGGGTCAACACTAAGTTTCGAGATTGCCGGCAACATCACTTCCATAAGAGTGGATGAGGGAGACAGAGTGAGCAAAGGACAGGTGCTCGCCACCATAAACCCGACCACAGTGAGGGAGGCACACAAAAGTACGCTGACAGCTCTGAAGCAGGCGGAGGACGCATACAGGAGATTTCTGCCCCTGCATAAGGCAGGAACGATTTCCGAACTGCAATGGGTGGATATTGAAAGCAAGCTGGAACAGGCGAAAGCGGCTGAGGGCATAGCCCGTCAGCAACTGTCGCACACAACGCTCACTGCTCCTTTTGCCGGAGTGATAGCCTCAAAAAATGCTGATTTGGGAACGTACGTCCTGCCAGGACAACCCGTACTGAAGTTGGCTGATGTGGGACATGTAAATGCGAAAGTTTCTGTTCCAGAAAGCGAGATATCACATCTACACATCGGCGACAAGGTGAAACTGACGGTAGCCGCACTTGACAATGCCGTATTCTATGGAACGATTTCGGAAAAGGGCATCGACGCCAATCCCATATCACATACTTATGACATAAAGGTGGGTATCGCAAACGCTCATGGGCGCCTTCTCCCCGGCATGGTGTGCAACGCCAATGTCACGGGTGGCGCAACAAAAGAACAGGCGCATATCATCGTGCCACCACAAAGCATAGAATTGGATGTGGACAACTCTCGATTCGTATGGACAGTAGTCGACGGGAAGGCGCATCAGCAACGTGTGGAGACTGGCGACTTCGAAGGGGACGGAATTATAATCCTGTCTGGACTGAAACCTGGAGACCAAATAATCGTAAACGGCCAGCAGAAGGTGTCTGAGGGAATGAGAGTGGACACCGGCAAGGGTATGGACAGATAATGACGGAAGGGAAGAATATGGACATGGACAAAAAGAAGGACACAGCCCTTCGAGAACATATAAAAGCGCGACTCACGAGAAAGCCTAACCGGGTAATAAAACGATCATTCATAGAGGCGGATATGTGTAACCACACTATCGTGATACTGCTGATGGGAATGCTCGTGCTCCTGGGAATACTGGGACTCGCCACGATGCCGAAACAGGAGATGCCGCAGTTCACGGTGCGCCAAGGTGCATGCGTAGCTGTATATCCGGGTGCCACATCGGCTGAGGTGGAAGAACGGGTGGCGAAACCTCTGGAGAATTTCATCTTCGGATATAAAGAGGTGAACAAAAAGAAGACATACACACAGAGCAAGGACGGCATGCTGATTGCATTCATGGAGCTGAACGACTATGTGGAAGACAAAGACGCCTTCTGGAGCAAGTTCAAACATGGACTGCAGGCATTCAAGTCTTCACTGCCTTCGGGAGTAATCGCCCTGCAGGCGGTAGACGACATTGCCGAGACATCGGCTTTGCTCATAACGATTGAAAGCAAACAGAAGACTTACCGGGAACTGAACACATATATAGACAACCTGAAAGACAGGCTACGACGCATCGACGCCATATCCAACCTACGCACATACGGTTTGCAGAACGAACAGATAAGCATTTATCTGGACCAGAACAAACTGTCGAAATATGGCATCGGACCTTTCAAGATTCTCAACGAACTGGCGCTGCAGGGATTCACCACCATTAGCGGAAGTCTTGACATGGGCAATCTCAACCTGCCTATCCACATCACCGACTCCTATAACAATGAGCGTGACGTGGCGGAACAGATTGTATATTCCGACCCTAAAGGCAACATCGTGAGACTAAAGGACATTGCACGCATAACGAGAGAATACCCGAAACAGGAGAAATACATCAAGAGCAATGGCAACAAATGTGTGCTCCTGTCTATCGAGATGCGACCAGGAAACGACATCGTGAAGATGGGAAATGATGTCCATAAGGCATTGGACGAGTTTGAGGAGACTTTGCCAAATGATGTGCATATCGTCACCATCACCGACCAAAGCAAAGTGGTGAACGAATCGGTGATGAACTTTCTGCAGGAGCTGCTCATCTCGGTCATTTCGGTCATAATTGTGGTCATCCTACTGATGCCAAGGCGTGTGGCTGAGGTTTCTGCCCTCAGCATTCCTATCACCATATTCTCTTCTGTCGGCATTTTCTATCTCTTCGGCATGGAACTGAACACTGTGACACTGGCAGCACTCATAGTGACATTGGGAATGGTGGTGGACGACTCCGTAGTTATAATCGACAACTACATGGAAAAACTGGGACACGGCATGTCTCGATGGCATGCTGCCATAGCAGCCCCGAGAGAGTTCTTCATGTCGGTGCTCTCTGCCACACTGAGTATCTCGCTGACCTTTTTCCCGTTTCTGTTCACCATGCATGGGGATATGGGCGATTTCGTGCAGTCGTTCCCATGGGCGATGTTCATCATCTTGAGCATTTCGCTGACGGTATCGCTGCTGCTGACTCCTTATCTGCAATATATCGTGGTACACCAAGGCATATCCAGCACACCGAAACCTAACGCAAAGAAGAAACCTCTTGACTATCTGCAGACGGGTTATACGTGGTTGTTAGACCGCTGTTTTGCCTTTCCACGCACCACGCTTGTCATAGGAGCCGTTCTGATTGCCACTGGAGCCATGATATTCGTGAAACTGCCACAACGAATGATGCCTATCGCAGAGCGCAACCAGTTTGCCGTGGAATTCTATCTTCCCAACGGTACGACAGCTGAAAAGACATCAATGATTGCCGACTCCATGGCTAATATTCTGAAACGAGACCCCAAGGTGACTGCCGTAACGATGTTTATCGGACAAGGATCGCCTCGTTTCCACACTACATACGCCCCACAGATTGGCGGACCAAACTTCGCACAGTTTATTGTAAATACCGTGAGCAATGATGCCACGGAAGAGGTACTCAACAAATATGCCGACCATTATTCCAACTATTTCCCGGATTGCTATATCCGCTTCAAGCAGATGGACTATAACTCCGCTTCTTATCCAATCGAGATAAGAGTAAGCGGCGACAGCATCAGCGACCTGAAGAAGGCTGCCAGACAGATTGCCGCCTGCATGCATAAGGTGGAGGGAATAAACCTGATACGAACAAATTACGAGGAACCGCAGCCTGGAATAAGGGTTACACCGGATGCTACAGAAGCAAACAGACTGGGTGTGAACAAGACTATCCTCTCTGCTGACCTGGCAATTCATTTCGGCAGCGGTTTACCGATGTCTACTCTATGGGAAGGCGATTACCCGGTGAAAATGATGCTGAAATCGGAAAACAACAGTGATTTGGCAAATGAATACATCCCTGTAATGGGTGGTACTGCCAGCGTACCGCTCCGGCAGTTGGCAAAGATTTCACCGGACTGGCATGACGGCAGTATAATACGCCGTAATGGTGTTCGCACAATATCTATCGTGGGCGAACCATTACGAGGATATAACGCCAACGAACTGTCTGAAGAACTAAAAGCAAAGGTTGCAGAACTCTCACTCAGCCCGGATCTCACATGGGAAGTGGGAGGAATGGCGGAAAAAGATGCTGAAACTATGCCACAGGTGATGTCGGGAGTGATGGTTGCAATACTGGTGATATTCTTTATCCTCCTCTTCCACTTCAAGCGCATCAGTCTGGCATTGGTAAATCTCTCGTCAATGTCGCTCTGCATCTTCGGAGCTGCCATAGGACTCTTCATCACGGGATATGACGTCAGCCTGACATGTGTATTGGGTGTTGTCAGTCTGATGGGAATACTTGTGCGCAATGGTATCATCATGCTCGACTATGCCGAGGAACTCCGGCGCGACAAGGGACTGTCGATACGCGATGCCGCCTTCCAAGCCGGCGAGCGACGCATGCGCCCTATCTTCCTCACATCAGCAGCAGCCTCAGTGGGTGTATTGCCGATGATGCTGGAAAACAACACGTTATGGTCGCCAATGGGTGCTGTGATATTCTTCGGTACACTAATCTCGATGGTTCTCATAGCCACTATCCTGCCTGTGCTATACTGGCTCGTGTTTGACAAGCACGGAAAGTATAGCTTAAGGAAAAAGAAAACAAATATTCGATAGCAACCAAACAAGCATTATTACCTGACGAAAAGCCAAGCAAACTCAAAATAATACAAAATGAGGGTATGCCAAATACGACATACCCCCATTATGTTTTATAAGAAGTTGAAATATTACTGCTTCTGCATGATGTCTCCACCAATCTTGATAGCCTCCATGTTCAGAGGAATCAACTTGTGGTGACGTTCTGGAAGAGTCTTGAAGAGAGCCTTCTCAACACCTTTCTCGCTAACTACAGGAGAAACCTTGAGCATACCGCCAAGTACGATCATATTGAACACCTTGGTATTCTTGAGCTCTGCAGCCTTGTCCATAGCATCGATGCGATAGATGTCAATGTCGGTGCGTGTTGGAGGGTTGATGATACCATTACCCTCGTAGATGAGGATACCACCTGGCTTAACGCGAGACTCGAACTTGTCGAGTGATGGCTGGTTGAGTACAATAGCAATGTCAAACTTGCTGAGCACTGGTGATGAGATACGCTCATCGCTTACGATTACAGTAACGTTGGCAGTACCACCACGCTGCTCTGGTCCGTAAGCTGGCATCCATGTTACTTCCTTGTCTTCCATAAGACCAGAGTAAGCCAAGATCTTACCCATGGAAAGAACACCCTGACCACCAAATCCTGATATGATTATTTCTTTTTTCATTCGTCTATAGTATTTTTAAGGTCTCCTTTCGGATAGAATTCGAACATTTTCTCACGCAACCACTCGTTAGCCTTTACAGGAGAGAGTTTCCAACCACTGTTACATGTACTTGTAATCTCTACGAGGCATGAGCCCTTGCCCTGCATAGAAGCCTCGAAAGCCTTGCGGATAGCCTTCTTTGCTGAACGGATAGCTGCAACTGTGTCAACGCTCTGGCGTGTAACATAGCATGTACCCTGAAGTGTGGCAGCGATTTCTGTCATCTTCAATGGGTATCCGTGAAGCTCCGGTGTACGGCCATAAGGACAAGTTACTGTCTTCTGTCCGAGCAATGTAGTTGGAGCCATCTGACCACCGGTCATACCATAAATGGCATTGTTGATGAAGATGATAGTGATGTTCTCGCCACGGTTCAGAGCGTGGATTGTCTCAGCTGTACCGATACAAGCCAAGTCACCATCACCCTGATATGTGAACACGAGACGGTCTGGCCAGCAACGCTTGATACCAGTAGCAACTGCAGGAGCACGTCCGTGAGCAGCCTCAGACCAGTCGATGTCAATATAACGATATGCGAATACAGAGCAACCTACTGGGCTTACACCTACAGCCTTGTCCTGCATGCCCATCTCTTCGATAACCTCTGCAACGAGCTTATGAACAACTCCATGAGAGCAACCTGGGCAGTAGTGCATAGGAGTGTCGTTCATCAACGACGGTTTTTCATATACCAGATTCTCTGGTGCAATTATATCTTCTTTCATGCTGTTTCAAAATTAAAGATTAGCCATTAAATCTTCCGCTCTTGATATTCTCTTTCAGAGAGTTTACAATCTCCTCTGGATCTGGAACGATACCACCAAGACGGCCGAAATGCTCTACTGGCACAGTGCCGTGGGTAGCGAGACGAACGTCCTCTACCATCTGGCCGGCGTTGATCTCAACAGAGAGAACACCCTTCTTGCCCTTTGCAAGAGCCTCAAGCTGCTTCTCCGGGAAAGGCCACAATGTGATAGGACGGAAGAGTCCGACCTTCAAGCCAGCCTCGCGAGCGAGCTCCATTGCCTTCTCTGAGATACGGGCTGCACTACCGAATGCAACAAAAAGATAGTCAGCATCCTCACACTGTGAAGTCTCATATCTAACCTCATTCTCCTTTACCAGCTCATACTTCTGGAGAAGCTTCTGGTTACGGATTTCCATAACCTCTGGCTGCAACTCAAGAGAAGTGATGATGTTTGGCTTACGGTCTGGTGTGCGACCGAATGTAGCCCAAGGACATTCTTTCTTGATTTCCTCCTCGGTACGACGTGGCTTTAATGGTGGCAATACCACTTTCTCCATCATCTGACCGATAACACCGTCGCTGAGAATCATCGCCGGCATGCGATATTTGAATGCGAGTGTGAAAGCGAGATCCATGAAGTCTGCCATCTCCTGTACAGAAGATGGAGCGAGAACGATAACATAATAGTCACCGTTACCACCACCACGAGTAGACTGGAAATAGTCACTCTGTGAAGGCTGGATAGTTCCCAGACCAGGACCGCCACGCTGCACGTTGATGAATACACCAGGAAGCTCAGCACCTGCCATATAAGAGATTCCCTCCTGCATAAGGGCTACACCAGGGCTTGATGAAGAAGTGAACACCTTCTTACCTGCACCTGCTGCTCCATAAACCATGTTGATGGAAGCCACCTCACTCTCAGCCTGGAGAACTACCATACCAGTTGTCTCCCATGGCTTGAGCTCTGCGAGAGTCTCGATCACCTCACTCTGAGGTGTGATAGGATAACCGAAATAAGCATCACATCCGCAACGGATTGCTGCGTGAGCGATAGCCTCATTTCCTTTCATTAAAAGAACTTCTTTTTCTGCCATTGCTTAATCCTCCATACGTTTTTTGTAAACACTGATACATCCATCAGGACATACGATACCACACGACGCACAACCGATACAATCATCGGGGCGTACAGCCACGGCATAAGGATAACCGTTCACATTGACATGTTTGTCAGACAATGCGATGACATCCTTAGGACAAGCTACAACACACAGAGAGCAGCCTTTGCAGCGGTCTGTGTTAACTACAATTGATCCTTTGATTTTGCCCATGTCTTTTCTAAATTAAATTAAAGGGTAACAGTTAAGGACTACAGGAGATAACACGTCTCCTCATGCCCATCGCCTTAAGCTTATAAAATCTTTTTAGTCTAAATCTTTTCTTTCGTCAGTCACAAGAAAATGCACAACCCCACATCATGTTTATGGGTTGTACATATCCTTGTTGTAGAAGTTGAGGATGTCCATAACCATCCTCTTGGCCTCAACGGCAGCGCATTCTGCATCGAGAGCTATCGCTTCATTATAGCAGCGGATAGCCTCCTGCCAGTTTCCAGCACGCTGAAACTCCCTTCCTTCCATGTAAAATTCTTCTGCCGTCATGATATAGAATTATTTTGTTCTGTCTTATTATCATTTGTAATACTCTTTCTTACCTGCTGCCAAAGTGTTTTTCATGAGCGAGCAGATAGTCATCGGTCCTACTCCGCCAGGAACAGGAGTGATGTAAGAGCATTTTGGAGAGACCTCGTCGAACTTCACGTCTCCATTAAGACGGAATCCGCTCTTGCGTGTAGTGTCAGGCACACGTGTTGTACCAACATCGATCACTACAGCTCCCTCTTTCACCATATCAGCGGTAACGAAGTCCGGTCTGCCGATGGCTGCAATTATGATATCAGCCTCGCGGCATTCCTCCTTGAGAGTCTTGGAATGACTGTGGCATACAGTCACCGTGGAGTCACCATACTGCTTCTGCATCATCAGCTGCGCCATTGGCTTGCCTACGATGTTGCTTCTGCCGAGAACAACGCATTTCTTGCCAGACGTCTCGATATTATAACGCTGAAGCAGCGTCAATATGCCGAGCGGTGTAGCCGAGATAAAGCAAGGCAGACCTATCGCCATTCTACCCACATTGACAGGATGGAATCCGTCAACGTCTTTTCTATAGTCGATAGCCTCGATTACCTTCTGCTCATCAATATGCTTTGGGAGCGGGAGCTGAACGATGAAACCGTCAACATCGGCATCGTCATTCAGTTTCTTCACCGTGTCAAGGAGTTCCTCCTCGCTCACATTCTCTTCGAAACGTATCAGTGAACTTTTGAATCCACAAGCTTCACAAGCGAGAACCTTGTTTTTTACATAAGTCTCGCTACCGCCATCGTGACCCACGAGAATAGCGGCAAGATGAGGTTGCTTACCTCCCTTTGCCATTATATCTTTCACTTCAGCAGCAATCTCTTCCTTGATTTTCGCCGCTGTAGCCTTTCCGTCAATCAACTGCATATCTTATATATATAAGTTTTGTAAGTTCTTTATTAAAAACATCCGGCCATCACACCTTGGGCATACCACCCGGCATGCCTGGCATACCTGGCATTCCGCCCTTCATGTGCTTCATGGCGTTCATCATCTGTGTCATCTTAGAACCAGTCACCATCTTCATCATCTTGCGAGTCTGGTCGAACTGCTTTATCAGACGGTTCACATCCTGGATATTCGTACCAGATCCCTTGGCGATGCGCTGGCGGCGACTCGTATTGAGGAGTTCCGGATTAGAACGCTCCTTTGGAGTCATACTGAGGATTATCGCCTCGATACCCTTGAAGGCATTGTCATCGATGTCAACATCCTTGATTGCTTTTCCTACACCCGGAATCATCGAAGCCAAGTCTTTCAGATTACCCATCTTCTTGATCTGCTGAATCTGTCCGAGGAAATCGTTGAAATCGAACTTGTTTTTCTGAATCTTCTTCTGCAGACGTTTTGCCTCCTCTTCATCGAACTGCTCTTGGGCACGCTCAACCAAGCTGACGATATCTCCCATTCCGAGGATACGGTCAGCCATACGTGACGGATGGAAGACATCGATTGCCTCCATCTTCTCACCAGTTCCGACAAACTTGATAGGCTTTGTCACAACAGTTCTGATACTCAATGCCGCACCACCACGTGTGTCACCATCAAGCTTTGTCAGAACAACACCGTCAAAGTCAAGACGGTCATTGAACGTCTTTGCCGTATTTACGGCATCCTGGCCAGTCATGGAGTCAACAACGAAGAGTGTCTCGTCAGGATTGACGGCATTCTTCAGTCGCTCTATCTCGTCCATCATCTCTTCGTCAACGGCAAGACGACCGGCGGTATCTATAATAACGACATCGTAGCTCTTTGCCTTAGCCTCCTTAATGGCGTTGTCGGCAATCTCTACGACATTCTTGTTTCCATCTTCTGAATACACAGGAACACCGATCTGCTCTGCAACAACCTTGAGCTGCAGAATAGCGGCAGGACGATAAACGTCGCATGCCACGAGCAATGGATTCTTGTGCTGTTTCTTCTTGAGCATGTTGGCAAGCTTTCCACTGAAAGTTGTTTTACCGGAACCTTGAAGACCAGACATCAGGATGATTGATGGTCTGCCCTGAAGCTTCAGCTCGGCAGCATCACCTCCCATAAGTTCAGCGAGCTCGTCGTGAACGAGCTTCACCATGAGTTGTCCTGGTTTTACGGCAGTGAGCACATTCATACCCATCGCCTTCTTCTTTACGGTGTCAACAAAAGTCTTGGCAACCTTATAATTGACATCCGCTTCCGTCAATGCCCTACGTACATCTTTGAGCGTTTCTGCAACGTTAATC
>CAVBFA010000140.1:0-6982 GCA_963594595.1 Oscillibacter sp.
GGACAATGCAGACTGCATCATGTGTGTGTCTGAGCTGACACGCCAGACTGTGATAAACCAGTACCACCAGGACCCACGCAAGTGCTTTGCCATGCACAATGCCGTTTACCCATTGCGTCAGGAGTTGCAAGATATTCCTCGCCCCGATCACACTGGCAAGGAGAAGATTGTGACCTTCCTTGGCAGACTCACCATGCAGAAGGGGCCGGAGTATTTTGTCGAGGCCGCCAATATGGTGCTGCATCGCACCCGTAATGTGCGTTTCTGCATGGCAGGCAGCGGCGACATGATGGACCAGATGATTTATCTTGCTGCCAAGAGAGGCATTGCCGACCGTTTCCACTTCCCTGGCTTCATGAGGGGCAAGGAAGTCTACGAATGCTTGAAGGATTCCGACGTCTATGTCATGCCGTCTGTCAGCGAGCCGTTTGGTATCTCTCCTTTGGAGGCTATGCAATGTGGCACGCCTACGATAATCTCCAAGCAGAGCGGTTGCGGCGAGATTCTCACAAACTGCATGAAGGTGGACTATTGGGACGTTCACGCTCTTGCTGACGCCATCTACTCCATCTGCCATAACGACAGTCTTTTCCATTATCTCCAGGAGGAGGGCAAGAAGGAAGTCGACCAGATTACATGGGAGAAGGTGGGCTTGAGGATAAGAAAACTCTACGACCAGCTGCTGTCGCGTTAGTCAATATGATAATTAACAAAAAATCTATATAAGATGAAAACAATTTGCTTATATTTTGAAATACACCAGATAGTCCATTTGAAGAGATATCGTTTCTTTGACATTGGAACAGACCATTACTATTATGATGACTATGAGAACGACAGAAGCATAGGCGAAATTGCCGAGCGTTCTTATATGCCTGCGCTCAATGCGTTCCTTGACATGATAAAGGAGAACGGCGACTATTTCAAGGTGGCCTTCTCGCTTTCGGGAGTTGGTCTCGAGCAGCTGGAGATGCATGCCCCACAAGTTATCGCCAAGCTTCAGGAACTCAACGACACGGGTTGCGTGGAATTCCTCGCCGAACCGTATTCTCATGGACTTTCCTCTCTTGCTAACGACGAGTGCTTTATCGCTGACGTCAGGAAACAGATGTCGAAGATGGAAGAGTATTTCGGCAAACGTCCTACGGTACTGCGCAACTCCTCGCTTATCTATAGCGATGAGATAGGTAACGTGGCAGCTTCTATGGGCTTTAAGGGAATGTTGACAGAAGGTGCCAAGCATGTTCTCGGATGGAAGTCTCCGCATTATGTCTACAACTGTTGCCAGGCCCCTGGTCTAAAGTTGCTTCTCCGCGATATAGACCTCAGCGATGATATCAGTCTGCGCTTCAACGACAGTGACTGGGAAGGCTATCCGTTGTTTGCTGACAATTATGTCAACAGGATTGCCACTCTGCCTGAAGACGAGCAGGTTATAAACATCTTCATGGAGCTTTTGGCTCTTGGCATTTCGCAGCCTTTGTCTTCAAACATCCTTGAGTTCATCAAGGCTTTGCCGAGATGTGCCCGTCAGAAGGGAATCACCTTCTCCACACCTTCTGAGGTGTGTGGCAGGATAAACAGCGTAGGCGACCTCTTCGTGCCCGACGCCCTGTCGTGGGTTGACGAGGAAAGAGATGTGAGCTGCTGGCTCGGCAACCCTATGCAGCGCGAGGCGTTCGACAAACTCTATAGTATTGCCGACCGTGTGAGAATTGCCAACGACCCACGCATCAATCAGGACTGGGACTATCTGCAGGCAAGCAACAACTTCAGGTTTATGACCACCAAGTCATCGAATGTTGGGTTGGACCGCGGCATCTACAGTTCGCCGTTTGATGCCTTCACAAATTATATGAACATCCTCGGCGATTTCATAAACAGGGTGAACTCCCTCTATCCTGAGGAAATCGACAACGACCAGCTCGACTCTCTCCTCACCACCATCAAGAACCAGGGCGATGAGATTCAGGTTAAAGATAATGAGATAGTGCGTTTGAAAACTCGTTTGACAAAGGCTCAGGAAGATGTTGACAAGTTGAATGCCAAGCTTGAAAAGTTGACTGAGAAGAAGACTGCTGCAGCTAAGACCACAGCGCGCAAGACAGCCACTTCCACCCGCAAGACTGCTACAAAGACTGCCAAACCGGCAGCAGAAAAGACTGGCGACAAGAAGTAATGTCCGGGCGATAGTCGGGACAATCTGAAAGTTTGTTTAAACCGGACATTCTGTAAAGCCTGTTTAAGCGGTACAATTTGAAGGAAAAGACAATTCGCCAATAACTACAATAAAAAAAGACATGCGTTTCAGGATGCATGTCTTTTTTTATTGCCAACGTCACAAATGATCATTTGGAGCTTTACCTATGTCGGTCTTTTAGGACTTCTCTCCAACGCTTTTTATGATTTTCCGCCGTTGTCTTTTCCTTCCTCCCATTCCGTCCATTCCTTCATCGCCTGCTGCCAGTCTGTCTGTTCGCCAGCTTCGATAGCCTGCTGTTGCTTTTCCCTTTCGTCTTTCGCCTTGTCGCGCGCCCTTTTCTCTTTCATCGCCTCAATCGTGGCTTCGTCCAGTATTCGGATGGCCCCTCTCTTTATCGCCTCGTTCAGTTCGTTGTCGCCGAACGCCTTGCCAGGCTCGTTGAAGTCAGAGATGTTGAATTCGAATTCTGTGCGCAGGGTGTGTCTTATCTCTTTCTGCTTTGCCCTGTTGGCAGAATTTTTCAGGCGCAATAGCTTGCCTATTTCCTTGATTTCTTTTTCCGAGTATTTGTTTCTTCCCATGTTTGTCGTTTTGTGAAAACTATTGATTCCCCATTGCCTTCGCTGCAGTTTGTCTGAGCCTTTTCTGCAATGGATTCTGCAAAGTTAATAAAAAAGCTGCATGCGGCAATGAAAACTACCGAAATCCGCCCTTCATCAAACGGCGTGAGCAGAAACAAAACGTGAAATAGCCGATTTTTCTTTGTGTTTCATTCCTTTTGCACTACCTTTGTAGGCTGGAAGAATTATAAATGCAATTATGATAAACCAGCAATATCCATCGAGATTGCTTGAAAAGGCAGTATCAGAGTTTTCCAAGTTGCCAGGGGTGGGGCGCAAGACGGCGCTCCGTCTGGTGTTGCATCTGCTGCGTGAGGAGCCTGGTCAGACCGACTCTTTCGCCGCTGCGCTTTCGGATTTGCGTCACAACGTGAAACATTGTTCCGTGTGCCACAATATCAGTGATACTGACGTCTGTCCGATATGTGCCAATCCCCACCGCGATGCGGCATTGGTCTGTGTGGTGGAAAACATACAGGATGTGCTTGCCATAGAAAACACGCAGCAGTACAACGGACTGTATCATGTTCTTGGCGGCGTGATTTCTCCGATGGACGGCATCGGCCCAAACGATATAGAGATAGACTCTCTGGTTGAGCGTGTGCAGACCAACGACGAGATAGAGGAGGTGATTCTGGCGCTCAGTTCCACGATGGAGGGCGACACTACCAATTTCTACATCTCCCGCAAGCTCGCCCCTCTCGGTGTGAAGGTCAGTGTCATAGCCCGTGGCATTTCCGTCGGCAACGAGTTGGAATATACAGATGAGGTTACTCTGGGCAGGTCGATTGTCAACCGCACGCCGTTCAATACCTGACCTCCGCTTGGCCGGTTCTTAACCACTCCGTATAAGGTTTCTCATCAACTGAAAATGAACAAACCGCAACAATAGTTCTTCGTTAACTGAAAAAACAAAACCATAACAATGGAAGAAAATACTTTATATCCCGTAAGGAACCTCTTGCTTAGCCAGCTCATTGCCTACCTTTCGCTGGCGGTCGCCGTGGTGGTGGGTTTCGAGTCGGACCTTCTCGAGGTGGGAGCCTGTGCGGAAGACGTGTTCGTGAAATACCAGATGCTCATGCTTATGGAAGTCCTCACGATATGCTTCATCCCCATGGCTCTCAAGATGTTCAGCCTTTCTGCGGTCCGCCGTCGTTTGAAAGCTGACGGAGTCCGTGGCCTTGCCCTTTTCGGTTCCTGTCGTATGGCGATGATAGGCGCCCCTCTCGTTGCCAATACCATACTTTATTATATGTCGATGTCTGTGGCTTATGGCTACATGGCAATTATCGGCGGTCTGTGCTTCACTTTCGTTTATCCCAGCATGGGCCGTTGCATCAACGAAACCAATATCGGAGAATGAAAATCTCAGTAATAATAGTAAACTATAACGTTAGATATTACCTCGAGCAATGTCTCTTGAGCCTTCGCAAGGCCCTTGCCGACATTCCCTCCGAGGTGTTTGTCGTAGACAACCATTCGCGCGACGGATCCGTGGAATATCTCCGCCGCCGTTTCCGCGAAGTCACCTTCGTGGCGAGCACCCACAACCTCGGTTTTGCCCGTGCCAACAATTTCGCCATCAGGAAAGCCCAGGGCGAGTATGTGCTGCTGCTTAATCCCGACACCTTTGTCGGCGAAGACACCATCCGTGAATGTCTTGATTTTATGGACAGCCACCCTGCAGCCGGCGGACTTGGCGTGAAGATGCTGAAGTGCGACGGCGACAAGGCTATGGAGAGTAGGAGAGGGCTTCCCTCGCCGCTCACAGCCTTCTATAAGATGTGTGGCCTCTGCGGACGCTATCCCCAGAGTCGCCGCTTCGGCAAATATTATATGAGCTATCTCAGCTGGGACGAGCCAGTCCGGATAGAGGTGATAAGCGGAGCCTACTGTCTGCTGCGCCACACGGCGATAGACAAGATAGGAATGCTCGACGAAGACTTCTTTATGTATGGCGAAGACATCGACCTTTCTTACCGTCTGCTCAAGGGCGGTTTCGAAAACTGGTATCTGCCCGTCTCCATACTCCACTACAAGGGCGAGAGCACCCACAAGTCCTCCTTCCGCTACGTCCACGTCTTCTATGAGGCCATGCTCATCTTCTTCCGCAAGCACTACCGCCATCTCAGTTTCTGGATAAGTCTGCCTATCCGCCTCGCCATCTATGTCAAGGCTACCATAGCCCTCGTCCAGATGCTCCTCGGCAAGTCAGCCCATTCCATGGGTTTCTTCTCGGTGAAGAGGAAGAAAGAGCCGGAATACCTGTTCCTGTGCTCCAGGAAGAACCTCTCGTCCTGCCGCCGCCTTGCCGACAGCCGCGGACTCACCGCCCGGTTTGTGGAATGCTCCACTGCCGACAGGGAGAAGGGGCATGAGGCTTATCTCGACAGGCTTTCTTCAGATACCGTTACCTATGTGGTCTACGACATCTCTCTCTTCAGCTATGGCGACATACTGCGTGCCTTCGAGAGCAACCCTCGCAAAAACGTGCTGATAGGAACCTTCAATCCCCGCAACCATATATTGATAACAGATCAGGAGGTGTTGAGATGATGAGTGAAGAAAAACTGCCAGCCGTGAGATTCCGTGCCATAGAGCCAGAAGACCTCGATTTGCTCTACAAGATAGAAAACGACACGAGCCTTTGGAACGTGGGCGTCACCAATGTTCCCTATTCCAAATATATGCTCCATGAGTATATAGCCGGTTCGAGCGGCGACATCTATGCCGACAAGCAGGTGAGAATGATAATCAGCAATGCCGCAGGCGAGATAGTGGGCGTTGTAGATCTCACCGACTTCGACCCCCGTCATCGCCGTGCCGAGCTCGGCATTGTAATCCAGTGTCCCTTCCGAGGGTGTCATTATGCCCAGGCGGCGATAGAGAGAATCAAGGTCTATGCCCGCGACATTCTCCTCATCCATCAGCTTTATGTTTATGTGGACTGTCAGAATTCCGCTGCCCTTAGGGCTTTCGAGAATTGCGGTTTTATAAGCTCTATAACCCTCAAAGACTGGCTTTTCGACGGCAAAAAATACCGTGAAGCGGTGCTTATGCAATATTTTTTATAAAAAAGTTGCGAAAAGTTTTGGAGGTTTCAAAATTATTCGTACCTTTGCAACCGCAAATGAAACGATAGAGTTCTGGTGCGTTAGTTCAGCTGGTTAGAATGCCTGCCTGTCACGCAGGAGGTCACGGGTTCGAGTCCCGTACGCACCGCAAGGAAGACTGCTATATGGCAGTCTTTTTTTGTTTCATGGCGTTTCTTCGCCAGCAAGTGAACTTTGTTATGGCATTTCGCCAGTAAGAGATATTTATTTCCATAACGACATAAGAGATCAGACAGGTGATTTTTAATATTTAAGTTTTAGCTATAAAAGATGAAAAGACTGTATTTTTTGTGTGCAACGCTCTCTACCTTCAGCTTGGGAGCTATGGCACAGGTGGCGTTGCCGCTCAGTGTAGACAAGGACGTCTTCAACGCTGACACCATTTTCGTGGAGAAGACACGCGTGGGATGGGATGACACAGAAAGCGCCGTGAAGACTGAGAACTTTAAGGACGGAGGAGTGGCCGTGTTCACTTTCAGGGACACCCCGGGAATGCTCCATCTCGACTATTCCAGAACGAGATACGGCAAGAGCAACGTGATGCTCATCCAGGAGAGCAAGGACGGCAAGGAGTTTACCGATCTCTATAATGGTGCCGCCTCCACATCGTGGACCAACCTCTCGGCAAACCTCAGTAAAGACACCCGCTACATCAAGCTCTATTACGACGCCAAATATACTTTCGGCGACGTGGGCTCACGCATGGGATATTGGCGAAACATCAACGTCACGGAGCCTATAGCCTCGCAGACCGACACCGATACGCTCTCCATGGAATATGGCTCAAAGGCGCAAGGCACGTTCAGCGTGGCTTATTCAAACCCCTCAGGCGACATCGTGGTCACCACTGCCGACCCCCACATCTCTTTCGGCCCCGGGGGCACCACATCGTTCACCATCTCCGGCGTTGCCGGCAAGGAAGGTTCTGTCAGCGTGGACTTCTGTTATGACTCGGCGCTGGAGCCTATGCAGGTGGGCGAGCTTACTTCGCTCTTTACCGTTGCTGACTCCGGCAATGAGGGTTACGCTAAAGAATACAAGCT
>CAVBFA010000140.1:6992-9801 GCA_963594595.1 Oscillibacter sp.
ACGTTGACGCTCCGATCATGATCTCCAGACGAGAGGGTAGCATGACCACCGTGGTGGGCCAGCAGGCCACAGACACGTTCAATGTGACCTATCTGCCTACTCTCTCCGCCGACGACATCACCGTGACTTCCTCTGCCGACGACGTTGCCGCCAGCGTGGCTCAGGATGCTGACGCCGAAAACACGCTCGTGGTAACGCTCACCTACGCTCCACAGGCTGCAGCCAAAGACGTACAGGCTACCGTGAGCGTTGCGGAAGCCACATCAGGAATGAGCCTCACCTATGCGCTCACTCTCAACGCATACCAGGCAACCAGCGTCATCACCACCGTTGACGAGTATAACGAATTTGCTGCGATTGCAAACCAGGGCTTCAAGGTGGATGCTGAACTTGCCGCCGACCTTGAGTTCAGTTCTGAAAATCCAAACGTACAGATAACGAACTTCTCAGGCTCTCTCGACGGCAAGCGCCACACCATCAAGGGCTATGGTGTAGCTGAGGAGCCGGCTCTTTTCGCTGGCAACTCACTCACGGGTTCCGTCAGAAACCTTGCGCTCGATAACGTGAGTCTGCTCGACGCAGATGTGCAGTCGACTGATGCAGACGGCAACGGACTCTCCGTGGAGTGCTGCTACGGTACCCCCTCTGACACCCCTGCCGCGCTGCTCATGAACTATGCATACATGAACACCGAGAAGGTGAAAAACTGCTTCACCCGCGTGCGTGGCGAGGAGATAGACCCCACCACAGGTGAGGGAGCCACCATGTATCTCTACAAGCTCTCTGGCGGTACACTCGGCATGCTCGAGGCTGATTCCAGAACCACAGAGGGCAAGTCTGCCTGCTTCGCTTTGTGGAAACTCCTCAATAGCGAAGACGGAGTTCCGTCTGTGTTCGGAATGAAGATAGGCACAGACGAGATGCCTTCGTTCCTTACGACAGACAACGCCATATCCACGGCAAAGTATTTCGCCAATGTGGCTGATGCCCAGGGCGGTGCCCTCTATACTCAGCATGGCAGATTCTATGCCGACAACCTCTCTGAGTTTGATTTCGAAGCTGATGCCAACGACTTCATCGTGCTCGCTGCCGACAGCGAGACTCTCGGCAGCGACTCAGTTGCCTCGCTCTCTGCCAATGTGGTTACTGCCGATGGAAAGGCTAACCTCGTGCGTCTTACCGACGGAGAGGATTATTTCTTCCCCTCAGCATCGGGCCTTCAGCAGATTGCGGCAGCCAGAGTGGAGTATGAGCGCCAGCAGTTGCGCAATGGTCTCTATGAACCATATGCCCTGCCTTTTGAAATTACTGCCAGTTCGCTGCAAAACCAGCAGGAAAGCGACCAGGTAGACATCGCTTTCGTAGACCCGTCGAAGAACGTAATCGATGAGGCGCGCTCGCAGATCATCCTGCAGTCTGCTTCAAACGAGGAATACAAAGGCTCCGCAGCGAAGATAATCCCTGCCGGAATGCCGTTCTTCGTTTCGTTGTCTAGTGCCGATGGCGATGCTGCGGACCATTCAGTCATCTCGTTCGTTGGCGAGAACGTGGCGCTGACAGACCTCTCTGTCACTTCTGCCGACTATCTGCCAGTAAAGGGCACATTCTGCAGCACCAGTGCTTCTTCTATAGCTGGCGATGAATTCTATGCCTACATGCTCTCTCAGCAAACCGACGACGACAGTGCGCAGCTCCTGTTCAGCTCTGCATCAGATGCCAGCGTTGAGGCCTTCAGAAGCTGCATACTGCTTCACGGCAGTATCACCGACGGTGGTGTGAAGCCGTTCTCTCTCGTCATCGACAAGGGTGCTGCCGACGGCATCAGCGAGCTGCTCTCCGGCTCTTCTGCCGCCGCTTCTGCGATATACAACCTTGCCGGCCAGCGTGTCCTGAGGATGCAGCCTGGACAGGTGTATGTGTCAGGAGGAAAGAAGTTCGTGATGAAATAATAACTCAAAAAACATACAAGCCTTCTGGAATGGAAGGAACTGACAAACTCCCCCGAAGGGCGAGTGATTGGCAATGGAAAACTTTTCATGGCAAGCCAATCTCTCTACCTTTCGGGGGAGTTTCTTTGTCGGTAATGTAATTATGTTAACAATATCTACCCGTTGGCGGAATTAATATAATGCACACTTAATTCTAATGATCGGTTCGGGTTAAAATTGGGCACGCTGCTTGCCCAACTGGGGCACGCTGCTTGCCCATCATGGGCACGGTGCTTGCCCCGGATGGGCAGAATTGCTGTCAGACGTCTGCCCAATAAGTGAATGTTATAATATCCATATTCCTGTTTTCAGGATTCTGCAACGCATACAATTTCTGTCGTCTGAATTCCTCTCATCAGACAATCCCTTTCATCAGCAAACCATCCAGACAATTGGCTGACAATCGCCAGACAGTCAACTGTCTGTTTGTCAGAATGTTACGACAAAAAAAACCAGATGGTCTGACAGTTTTTCAGAAATTCTCGCTTTTACTGAAAATCAACGATATGGGCAACTTTTACTCATACCGACCAACTTAAATTAATTCTGCCAAAGGGTTAATATCTTTTTGCGAGGATGCATTTCCTGTAGTACCGATTAAACGGAAAGAATCAAACCTGGATTATGGATTATGGCTTGCTTCGAGCTCCTGCTTTATGAACCGCCATGTGTAGCCCTTGCCTGAGCGAGCCACCTCTTCGGGAGTGCCTGTCGCCATCACGCTGCCACCGCCGCTGCCGCCCTCGGGACCCATGTCTATGATATGGTCGGCGAGCTTTATCACGTCGAGGTTGTGCTCGATGATGATCACGGTATTGCCC
>CAVBFA010000141.1:0-9793 GCA_963594595.1 Oscillibacter sp.
AGTTCAAGCAAGCTTGACTTTCTACATTCGATTTGCACTATCTTTGCATAAGATAGGCTGCATCTCAGTATAAAGTTCAAGCAAGCTTGACTTTCTACATTCGATTTGCACTATCTTTGCATAAGATATAAATAAAAACAGAAATATTATTCCAACTGATGTTCCGAAACAAAAAATTCTTTCTCTCCCTGGCGTGGCTCCTTTCAATCCATGTCATATCACTGGTAGTGCTGACAGTATTCAGACTCATCGAACTGACATGCCTTCACGGCATGATAACCGACAAGGGGGCAAGTGTGCTCACCGCCTTTGTAAAAGGTGTATGGTTTGACAATGTAACGGCTTGCTACGTGATGCTCGTGCCGCTCGCCGTCACTCTCCTCGCCGCCACGTTCGGCTGCACCGGCAAGAGACTGCGCAAGATAACGAACTGGTGGTTCTTCGTGCTTTATGCCATAGTATTCATGGCATCGGCGGCAAACACACCGTATTTCGAGTATTTCTTCAAGAACATCAACTCCTCCATCTTCGAGTGGTTCGGCTATGCCGCCACCACGGCAGGCATGGTGTTTCAGGAAAAATCCTATATCCTACACATCTTCCTCTATTTCGTCTTCCTCGCCGCATATATCGTGGCGATGATATACATGCGCCGCTATTTCGACAGACGGATAGACCGCTGCCGCAGGGACGACCGCTTCGTGTTGCCGGTGGCGCTGCGCTTCATCGTCTCGGTATGTGTGGTGCTCCTCTGTCTCTTCGGCATCAGGGGCCGTATGGGCTACAACCCCATTAAAATCAGCCAGGCATACTATTGCGACGACCCGTTTCTCAACCAGCTCGGCATCAACCCCGCCTTCAACCTCCTCACCAGTGCTCTCGACGACATGCGCAAGGAGAACCGCGACCTGCATCTCATGCCCTATGCCGAGGCAGTGGGTCTTGCCCGCCAGTCGCTGGGCATAATGGGAGCGGTGGACAGCAGCTGCGTGATGCGCCGTGAGGTGGCTGCCGTGGGCGAACCGCGCCGTTGCAACGTGGTGGTGATACTCATGGAGTCGATGTCGGCGAGCCTGATGCAGACCTTCGGACAGCAGCAGCGCCTCACGCCGAATCTTGATTCGCTATACAACCATTCCCTCGCCTTCACCCGTTGCTATAGTGCCGGAATACATACCAACCACGGCATGACGGCTTCCTTATACTCCTTTCCGGCGCTTATGTTCCGCAATCTGATGAAGGGCACGGTGACGCCACACCGCAAGGGAGTGCCAACGGTGCTCAAGAAGTATGGCTACCACAATATGTTCTTCATGACCCACGAGGCACAGTATGACAACATGAAGGCGTTTTTCACCACCAACGGCTACGACGAGATATACTCGCAGGAGAATTATCCGAAGAATGAAATTGTGAACAGTTTCGGAGTGTCAGACCATTTCCTCTTCGACTATGCCCTGGGCACCATCAACAGCCGTGCCAAGAGCGGCAAACCGTTTCTTGCCACTCTGCTCACCATCAGCAACCATCCGCCATACGTGATACCTTCGTTCTTCAAGCCCAAGACGCATGACCCGGAGACGCAGATTGTGGAATATGCCGACTGGGCGGTGGGCGACTTCCTGCGCAAGGCGTCGCATGAGCCATGGTATAAGAACACCATCTTCGTGATAATGGCAGACCATGGCAAACTCGTGGGCAAGGCTACCACCGAGGCACCGGAATCCTACAACCACATACCGCTCATCATGTTCGGTCCCGGTGTGCCCACGATGCGCTACGACGGACTCGCCCAGCAGGTGGACGTGATGCCTACGCTGCTCTCGCTGCTCAATATGGGGTATGAGTATGACGGCTTCGGACAGGATCTCCTGCATACTCCACGTCCTATGGTGTTCTATTCTGCCGACAATCAGATTATCGCCCGCGACGGCAAGCGTGTCTATGTATACAACCCGAAGATGCAGAAGAACTTCTGCTATGTGGAGGATGCCCGTGGCACCCTGCATGAGACTCCTATGACCTCTGCCTTCAAGCCACTCCAGCGCTATGTCTTCTCGATGATACAGACGGCACAGTTCGCGTTGAAACGGCAGCAGTAAGTAATTACTAGCTAAACCCATCCTATCCTCAAACCCATCCTGACCTTCCCAAAGGGAAGGAGCAAGTCACTCCGTCTAATGAGCTATAGCCCCCACCTAGCCTCCCCCGTAGGGGAGGGACAGATACTAATGTGTCTGATTATCAAAAGGTTATTAATATTCAAGGTAACCAGCATCTCCCCTACGGGGGAGAATGAGAGGGGGCTGAAGTGATTGGCTGATGTTCAAATACAAAGTAACTTTTTCCTTCCCTTTGGGAAGGTTAGGATGGGTTTATGTCATTATGGGTCTTAGCCCGAGAGGAGGATGTCAGCAGGAAAGTCTTTGTCTTGTCCTCCGATTTTCAGACAAAACTTGGATAAACAAGCCCTTCAGGAAAACCCACAAAAAATCCCAGCCGCTATCTTGCGGTTGGGATTTTTTTAAGATATTTCTGTCAGCGTGAAATCATTACTCCTGTGGGAGCATGATAACGCTCACGCTGTTCTTGCCGATGAAGTTGTCCTTCACATACTTAGCAACAGATGCAGGAGTGAGGGCGTTAACGAGCTTCTCGTAGTCAGTGTTTATGTCAACACCTTCCTCATCCCATGTCTGGATGACGTTCATCCAGTAGCCGTTGGTCTTCAGACCATCCTCATAGCGCTTCACCATCAGGTCCTTGGTCTTGTTCAGCATGTCTGCGTCGATTGTAGAACCGAGCTTCTGCAGCTCCTCGCGCATGATCTTGATAGCGATGTCCTTCTTCTCAGGCTTAACAGGGCAGTAGCCGTAGATAGCGTTGAATGGAACGTCGCTGCCGAGGTTAGCGAAGCCGCCGGCGTTGGCTGAGTATGCAGCGCTCTGCTCCTCGCGGATAGTCTTCAGATATACCATGTCGAGCACCTGTCCGGCAGCGTCTGCCTTGATAGAGTTGTCGAGAGTGAATGGCACGGTGTTGTTATACCAGAACATGTAGATGTTAGACTTAGGAGTCTCCATCTTGCGGTGGAATGTGTTGTCCACGGTGCCTGTAGCATACTTGGAGATCTTGTTGTAGTTCTCGTGAACGAACTTCTTGCCCTTCTTCACTGAAGGCAGAGAAGCGATGTAAGTCTCGATGTACTGACGGACGAGAGTCTCGTCGAAGTTACCTACGATAGTGAATGTGAAGTCAGCAGCGTTGGCTGTGCGCTCCTTGGCGATCTGCAGGATGCGGTCGTAGTTAGCGTTGTCGAGGTCTTTCTCTTCGAGAGAAATCTGACGTGCGTCGTGAGCGTGGAGAGTGTATGTTACAGAGTCCTGGAGAGCGCTCTCAGCAGAGAGAGACTTGTTCTTCAGGGCAGCGCGATACTGGTTGATGAGCGAGTTGTAAGCCTGCTCGTCCTTCTTGATGTTAGTGAAGTAGAGGTAGTTCATCTGGAACATTGTCTCCATATCCTTCGGTGTGCAGCTTCCGCTGACATACTCGTGGAGGTTAGCCAGAGACAGGTTCACGTTGGCGTTCTTGCCGGCGAGTACCTTCTGCAGCTCTGTGCTGCTGAAGTTTCCGAGTCCGCTGTAGCTTATCACGGCGTTGAACAGGTCGAGGTTAACTCTCTCCTTTGCGTCGTAGAGAGACTTACCACCCTTTGAAGAACCGTTGAACAATACCTCACCCTCTTTCAGGTTGGTCTTCTTCAGCAATACGCGTGCACCGTTGCTCAGTGTCAGCTCCTTGTATCCGAACTTGGCGTTCTCCTTCTCAGAAACGATCTTGCCAGCCTTTGGCTGCTCAGCGATGAGAGGCTCCTGCTTAACGTTGTCTACGTAAGCCTCGATCTTCTCTGCGCGGGCATCGTCGTAAGCCTTCTTCAAGCTTGCCTCTGTAGAATATACCATGCCTTCCTTCTCAGTTGTGGTGTTGTAGATCACAACGTTAGAGTCGCTAAGGCTGATGAGCTGTTTCATAGCCTCGTTTACCACATCTACAGGCAGCATCGGAGTGAGCTGCTGCATGATCTGGTAAGTCTGCTCGATAGAGAGCAGAGGCTCCTTCTCAAGATAGTTGCTTGCGCAAGCGCGGCCGAACACGTCGTTGTTGATCTTGTCGCGGTTGGTATACTGCTTCTCAAGGGCGCTCATGTAGTTTGCCTTTGCACGCTCATACTCTGTAGCGGTGAAACCGAACTTGGCAGCACGCATAGCCTCGCGGGTCAGGGCGGCGAGAGTGGCCTCTGTCTGTCCGTCCTTTGGAGTGGCGTTGAATGTGAACGCATCCTTTGTCTTGGCGAAGATATAGTTGCCGGCATATCCGTAAGCGCTTACGAATGGAGCGTCAGCCTTCTGTGCTTCCTCCTGCAGACGGTCGTTCAGCATGGCAGAAGCCATGTCGGTAACGAAGTCTTCGATGAGGTATGGCAGATAGCCCTTCTGGTCTTCCGGAGTAGAGTCATACTTGAACATCAGCTCCACTGAGTTCATCTGCTCCTCCTTGTCCTTGTCAACGATGATGATTGGCTCAGCATTGTCTGGAACCTGCTCGTCAACGATAGGTGCCGGGTTTGCAGGGTTCTTGATGTCAGAGAACATCTCCTTGATCTTAGCCTCGGTGCGGTCTACGTCGATGTCACCAACCACGATGATAGCCTGGTTTGTTGGGTGATACCACTTCTCGTAGTAGTCGCGCAGAGCCTTAGGCTTGAAGTTGTCGATTACCGACATCAGACCGATAGGGAAGCGCTTGCCGTACTTGCTGCCAGGGTAGAGCTTCTCGAGGTTGCGCTCGAACATACGGCTGCTTGCCGATGTGCGCAGACGCCACTCCTCGTGGATAACGCCGCGCTCCTGGTCGATTTCCTTAGGGTCGAGAGTCAGGTCGTTGCTCCAGTCCTTGAGGATGAGCAGACAAGAGTCGAGGGCTGCTACGCCACGGTCTGTAGGAACATTGTTGATGTTGTATACAGTCTGGTCGATAGATGTGTAGGCATTGAGGTCGCCTCCGAACTGCACACCGAGTGAACGGGTGTATTCGATAACGCCGTTGCCAGGGAAGTTCTTTGTTCCGTTGAAGCACATGTGCTCAAGGAAGTGTGCCAGACCGCGCTGGTTCTCTTCCTCCTGGATAGAACCCACACGCTGGGCGATGTAGAAGTTCACACGCTTCTCTGGATAACCGTTGTGGCGCACGTAGTACGTCAGTCCGTTTGCCAGTTTGCCTGTCCTTATCGCTGGATCGATAGGCAGGGGCTGCATCATTGGGTTGGCCTCCTGTGCGTTGATGCCCAGTGCGCCTGTGACAACCAATGCCGCAAACACTAAGATTTTTCTGATTTTCATGTTTATTATTGTTTAAAATTATTGTATGTCTTTCTTCGTAAAATATCCGGTAATGGTGGAAATAACTCCACAAAATTAGGAAATTTACAATTACCATACGATTTAAACCCTGATTTAACTACAGAAAAACCTTGATATATAACCTATTTTAACATATTTGGCTGGCATTTAGGGGAATAGACCATTCGGTTTTGCCTGGATTCTAATCCAAAACGGTATCATGCCGATAGGTGTTAACCCCCAAACGGTATCATGCCGATAGGTGTTAAACCCAAATCGGTCATCAGGCTGTTTGGCTTTAAGAAAAATCCAAGCAAGTCCTGATGACCGATTTGTGGTTAAATCAAAATTGAGGCAAGTTCTGATGGCCGGTTTGAGTTTAAGTCAAACCACACCCTTCCCTCCGAGTAGGTCAGGATGGGATAGTCCCTCATCAATATTTGAACGAGCTTCCGCCGAGGAACTCCCTAAGCAGTGAGGTGGGCGGTACCTGGCGGTTTGTGATCGGCTTGATGTATTTCAGAAACTTCAGCAGCCTGTATGCCTCACTGTATTCGTCACAGTTCTCAGGCACCTGTTCAAGCAGCGGCACCGCCTGCTGCTTTATCACCGCCAGCTCAAAGATCATCGCCGTGTTGAACATGGCGTCGGCATTCTCTTGGAACGGGAATATCCATTTGTTCTCGCCAGCCCTCACCGAAGGCCAGCGGTGTATCGTCTCCATGGCGTTCACGCCGCGGTATTTGTAGTCGCGGATGATGCGTCGGAGCAGACGGTTGTCGGTGGTGGGCACATAGTTGTGGCTGTCGAGCAATATGGTGGTGAGTGCCGAGGCATAGACACGGAATATCTGTTCGTCGGGAATCTGTGCCGTCAGCTCCGGGTTCAGTGCATGTATGCCTTCCACCACGAGCACGTCGTTCTCGTGCATCTTCAGTTTCTTGCCGCTCTTCTCGCTGCGTCCCGTCTGGAAATTGTATTTCGGCAGCTCTATCTCCTTGCCGTTGAAGAGGTCGTTCATCTGCTGGTTGAGCAGCGGGATGTTGAGGGCGTAGAGACTCTCGTAGTCGTATTCGCCGTTCTCGTCCTTCGGTGTGTGCTCACGGTCAACGAAATAGTCGTCGAGCGATATGGCGATAGGTCTTATGCCGTTGGTGAGTAGCTGTATTGAGAGTCGTTTGCACGACGTTGTCTTTCCGCTCGACGACGGTCCGGCGATGAGCACCATCTTCACCTTCTTCCTTGCGGCTATCTCGTCGGCGATATGCGCTATCTTCTTCTCCTGCAGAGCCTCAGAGAGGTTTATGAGTTCGGTGGTCATTCCCTTGTCCACAGCCTCGTTCAGGTCGCCGATGGTGCGCAGTCCGAGGATGTCCTGCCAGTGGTGGTGCTCCTTGAAGATGTCGAACATCTTGTCCTGGTGTATCAGTTCGCCGAGCTGTCCCGGGTCTTTGAGCGACGGTATGCGCAGCAGCAGTCCGTCGAAATATTTCTCCAGTCCGAAGAGTTTCAGCTGCGACGTGTTGGTGAGCAGCGAACCGTAGTAATAGTCCTTGTATCCGTCTATATCATAATAGGTGGTGTATAGCGAACCGGTGCCTTTGAGCAGTTTCACCTTCGACTCCCTGCCCTCGAATATCTTTATCGCCTCCTCCGTGGTGCATTCGTGGCGGCGCAGCGGCAGCTTGGCGTCGATAATCTCCTGCATGCGCTGTCTGATACTTGCAGCCACCTGCTCCGTCACTTCCTCACCGATGATGAGGTCGCAGTAGTAGCCGTTAGACACCGGGATGTCTATCCATACGTTGCCTTTGGGATAGAGGTCGTGCACCGCCTTGCAGAGCACCATGAAGAGGGTTCGGGTATATGTCCGCTGTCCTGAAGGCGAGGTGAGGTCGAGGTATTCCACGTCCTTGTTGTGGTACACCCTGAAGTTGAGTCCTTCAACCTTGTTGTTCACCTTTGCACTCACCGGACCGTATTTCATATCGAGGCCAGAAGCGTCATAAATTTCAGAAAGTGTGCTTCCGATTGCAGAGTTTATAACTTTTTTATTATTTTTGCAGCGGATTTGTACTACTTGTTTCATAAGTGTTACATTTTTAGGGATTCACGTTTGTAAAGTTACTCCCTTTCTGCGACATTAATGCGCGTCAGCATCATAAATAAATTTAAAATATGTCGATTTGGATTATTTTTAAGATCATTGGATCATTGGCTCTGCTCATCTATGGCATGAAGGTCATGAGCGAAGCCTTGCAGAAGATGGCCGGTTCGCAGTTGCGCCACATCCTCGGCACCATGACCAAAAACCGTTTTACCGGACTGATAACCGGTATGTTCGTAACAGCGTCTGTGCAGTCGTCCACTGCCACCACCGTGATGACAGTATCCTTTGTCAACGCCGGTCTCCTCACACTCGCCCAAGCCATATCGGTGATTATGGGAGCCAATATCGGTACCACGTTCACGGCATGGATCATGACACTGGGATTCTCGTTCAATATGGCGAACGTGGTGTTCCCCGTGTTCTTCATAGCACTCCTGTTGATATACAGGAAGAAGCACCGTTATGTAGGTGACTTCCTGTTCGGCGTCGCTTTTATGTTTTTCGCCATTTCCACCCTCGGCGCCACTGGCAAGGAAATGGACCTCAGTCACAACCAGTCGGTAATAGAGTTCTTCTCGTCGTTCGACAAAGACAGCTACCTCACCATTTTCGCGTTCCTCGGATTGGGAACGATACTCACCTTCTGCATGCAGTCGTCGGCAGCCCTCATGGCAATCACCATGGTGCTCTGCTCCAGCGGCGTGCTGCCGATATACATGGGTATAGCCCTCGTGCTCGGTGAGAACATCGGTACCACCATCACCTCAAACATCGCGGCGATGGGAGCCAACACCCAGGCAAGGCGTGCCGCCATGGCACACCTCTCGTTCAACGTGTTCGGAGTGTTGTGGGTGCTCTGCATATTCTATCCCTTCATAGATATGGTATGCGGATTCGTGGGCGTTGACCCACATTCAGACCATATCGACGCCACACGCCTCTCTGTGGTGCTCGCCGCCTTCCACACCACCTTCAACGTGTGCAACACGGCAGTGCTGATATGGTTCATACCACAGATGGAAAGACTCGTATGCACCATCATCAAGCCAAACGCCATGAAGGACGAAGACGACTTCCGTCTGCGCTACATCGGCGACAACACCTTCATGGCAACTCCGGAGCTTTCGGTGCTCGAGGCACGCAAGGAGATACAGTCGTTTGCAGAGCGCATACAGCGTATGTTCTCTATGGTGAGAGAACTGCTCGGAGTGAAAAACGAGAACGACTTCGTGAAGCTCTTCACACGCATCGAGAAATATGAAGGCATCTCCGACAATATGGAGATAGAGATTGCCAACTATCTCGACAAGGTGAGCGACTCACACCTCAGCGACGAGACGAAGGCGAAAATACGCGCCATGCTGCGTGAGATATCAGAGATAGAGAGTATCGGCGACAGCTGCTACAACATAGCACGCACGCTGAACCGCAAACTGCGTGGCAAGGAAGACTTCACCGAGCAACAGTATGACCATCTTCACCAGATGTTCGAGCTCACCGACGACAGTCTCACACAGATGAACGTGATGCTCTCCGGCAGACGCTACGACCTCGACGTGAACCGTTCGTTCAACATCGAGAACGAGATAAACAACTACCGTACGCAGCTCAAGAGCCAGAACATCAACGACGTGAACAACCATCTCTACACCTACGCCATCGGTACGATGTATATGGATATCGTTAGCGAGTGTGAGAAACTTGCCGACTACGTCATCAACGTGGTGGAGGCACGAATGGGAACAAAGCAGCGCGAGGCATAACCACGCCTGGCCACAATCACGCCAGGCCGCAGTCACGCCAGACTACAATCACATCAGACCACAACCACATCTGGCTGACAGGATAAACCACAGTGGGGGACAAGGGCAGAAAAACGACAAGTCGTCGTAGCATCGCCCTTGTCTCCCATTGTCGTTTTCAGCCTCTTCCTGAAACATGAACCTATTGGGCATCCGTCTGACATCAATTCTGCCCACCAGGGGCAAGCAGCTTGCCCCACATGTGAAAGCAGCTTACCCCACATGGGCAAGCACCGTGCCCATTTTTGCCCCAAATCGGTCATTAGGGCTTACTTGGATTTGTTTATATACCCTCACAATATATATCCCCCTTACATTATATATATACCCTCCTCACATTATATATAATATATATTCGAGTTTCGCAAGTGTTTTCCGGCAATTTGCCTTTTCTGTCTGATGAACGATTCGTCGGTAAATACCGACTTCAGCCATGTGACTCGTTCCATTCAAAGAAGATGCTCTTATTGTCATAATAATAA
>CAVBFA010000142.1:0-6131 GCA_963594595.1 Oscillibacter sp.
CCAATCTTACAAAAAAGATGAGTGAGCAAAATGCCAATTTCATTATAAACATTGCTGTTGATGAGGCAGAAGCATGGCTGTTTGCCGATAGAGAAGGATTTGCAAAGTATCTCGAAATTGCAGAAAACCACATGCCGACCGCTTCATTGCAAAAATTTGGAGGTTCGAAAAGACGTGTTGAAATGGATATTCCTTTGAAGGCGTCCTACTTCCTGACACATAACCTGATAAAAGAGTCGAAGAACAAAGACTTGCTTGCTCAACTATTAGCGGAGGGCAAGTCGTGTAAAGGTCGTGAATACAATTCTGCATTATTGCCATATATACGCACAAAGTGGGATGCAGAGAATGCGCGTAAAAATTCATACAGTTTAGACAGAACTATATTACGCATTCAATCTCTTTTGGCTGGAAGATAGACTGGAGGATTCGGGCTTTGAAAGAAAATCTACCAGCCTTTATGTGGCTGATATGCAGTAGGTTGCAGGAATACTGGAAGATATGGGAGATTTTTTGCGTAACTGATTTGTTTTAAAGAATAAAATAAAATGATACCAAAAATTATACATTACTGCTGGTTCGGACGCAATCCGTTGCCCGAACTGGCGCAGAAGTGCATCGCTTCGTGGAAGAAGTATTTGCCTGATTATGAGATAAAGGAGTGGAATGAGGATAACTTCGATGTTAACATTATTCCGTATACGGCAGAGGCATACGCCATGAAGAAGTATGCCTTCGTGAGCGACTATGCCCGTTTCTGGATTCTGTATAAGTATGGCGGCATCTATTTCGATACGGACGTGGAGGTGATACGCCCGATTGATGACATCATTGCCCGTGGCAACTTTATGGGTTTCGAGACCGATCCGAATCCTGCAAAGAGCGACGCGAACGAAGGAAGCGTCGCCCCCGGCCTCGGCCTGGGGGTAAACCCCGGCCTCGGGATAATAGAAAAAATGATGCACTATTACGATGGGCAGCATTTTGTGCATGAAGCGGTGATGAAGAATCAGATTACTGTGGTGCATATAGCAACCAAAGTGCTTTGTGATAATGGCTTGAAGAATGTGGCTGGTATACAGGAGGTGGCTGGTTGCTACATTTACCCGGCAGAGTATTTCTGTCCTATAAATGTCACAACAGGGCGTATTCATGTAGAGAAGAATACTCGCACCATACACCATTATGCTGGTACTTGGGTGGACAAGAAATTCTCGCTGAAAGAATTAGTAAAGCGTATTCTGCCCGAGGCGTTGGTTCAATTGCTTATCAACTGGAAGAACAGAAACAAATAGATATGTTGAAGTTTATAAAAAAGATTGCAGGAAACATTGTCAGGAAATGTGGATTTTTGTGGATGAAGAATCTGCAGCGCAACTTACCGTATATTTTGCGCTTGCGTCTTTGTTCGGCTTACAAGAAGAACACGTTTTGCTTCGTGATAGATCCCAACATTAAGCATCCGGGCTTGGCGGACAGAATGAAGGCAATGATTGACTGCTATAATATTGCCAAACTGAACGGGTATGATTTCCGTATCGTGTTCAAGACGCCGTTTCGGTTGGAAGACTATCTGCAGCCGAATGCGGTAAATTGGGTGGCAGAGTATACAGACTTAAATTACTCTTTGATAGGTACGAGATTCTTTAACGAGTTGAATTTCTTGAAGGAAGACTCGTGGAAAGGACGTACAAAACTTAGCAAGAACAAGGAGTATCATTGCTACAGTTATGTAGGCAACCGCCAACCGAAGGTGTTCCCTGAGTCGGGATACGAATGGAGTAAGCTGTATGCCGAGCTGTTCCGTCCTTCAGATCGCTTGCAGGCTGCTATCGACCAATGCGGCTACGACGAGCGGAGTTATGTGGCTGTTCACTTGCGGTTTGTCAACGCCTTGGAGAACTTTGAGGAAGTGACTTGCTGGGATAACGCTTTGCGCACCGAGGAGGAAAAGGTGGCGCTCATAAACCGATGCAAGCAAGGTCTGCTAAAGATAAAGGAAGAAAACGCAGGATGCCGTGTCTTGGTGTTTAGCGACAGCAAGCGATTCCTCGATTCGTTGGAAGACATACTGGTCGAGGTGCTTGACCACGACAGCGTAGGTCATGTTAGTTATGACGGAAATGACGATGCTACCTTGAAGACTTTTGTCGACCTGTATATGATAGCCCGTGCAAAGAAGGTATATCGCATTGATGCTCCAGAGCTGTATGCATGGAGCGGTTTCGCCGTGACTGGAGCAATGATTGGTGGCATAGACTTTCTGACAGAAAGAGTATAAACTTATTAAGAATTGAATAATCATGAAAATAGCTATATTGCTAACGAGTACGGTACGTCCACATTTACCTCATTTATGGTTTTAGGAACGAATTGGGATTTGTAAAAGAATTAAAAAATATTAGATAAAAATGAAAGCTATTGCACGTTTTTTCACTCTTTATTGGATCGTTTATTTCCCTACGTGTATCGCATACAACGACTTGCCCGGCTTCTCGAGTATAGACGAGGCTATGACAATCTTGTTGTTTCTGTACACATTAACTAAGTTCGGGTCTCGATATACAAATAGAAAACCTTGGGATGAGTTCTTTGTTTGTTTGAGCATTATTGCGTTTTATGTAGGATATTCGCTGATGTTTGGAGCCAATGTGGCTGGTGGTGTGTGGCTCGACCTTATGCAGGAGGTTCGCCCATACACAATTGTCTTCTGTACGTGGATTCTGAATCCGCAATTTACGAAAAAACAGAAGAAATGGATGTTGGCAACAATGGTTGTCACATTGGGTTCTTGGATATTCTATCATCCGGCATCTTTCCAAAGCAAAGATGCTGAGTTCCCGGTTCTTGGTCAGTTGGCTATTTGTACCGGTATGGCTTGGTATCTGCTTACGGAACCAACAAAGCGCAACCGATATATCGCCTTGGCACTGGTGCTGACGGGTATGATAGCTCCAAAGTTCAAGTTTATGGGAGAGGTGGTCTGCTTCATTGCCTTTATCTTCTTCTTGAAGAAGCGCCTTAACTTCAAGTCCCCAAAGACAATGATTTATTGCGCTATCGTCGTGTCAATTATCTTGACTGTTACGTGGACAAGATTCGATGGTTATTATGTTTCGGGATTGAGTAACGATGAATTAGCCCGTCCGATGACATACAAGACTTCTATAAAGATGTTGTATGATTACTTCCCGTTTGGCTCAGGCATGGGTAGCTTTGCTTGTAATGGTGCATGGCAGTATTATTCGCCGCTTTATTATAAATATAAACTGAATGATATTTGGGGACTTGACGAAGGCGGTGGTTTTATATGTGATGCCTATTACCCTACATTGGCGCAATTCGGTATTGTTGGCGTTTTCTTCTTCCTTTGGTTTTGGAAGCGCCGCATGTCGGCTATCAACGTCATCGTAGATATGCGCTATTATCGTGTGGCGATGATTACCATCTGCTGTCTTGCTATCGAGCAGACTGCCGACTCGTCATGGCTCTCGGGTAAGGGTATGGGCTATTGCATGCTTCTCGCTTTGTGTCTGAACGCAAATAGGAATTTGCAGAATCAAGTGAAGAGTAGAAATAGAATTGTTAATCGCGGACCTGTTGCATAATAGACTGATCATGACGAAAGTTTTAATGGTTGGCTCTGCGGAGCAGAGTGGGGGCGGAGTGGCAAGTGTGCTGCGCCTGATGAAGCAGATGCCGTTTTGGGAGAAGTACCGATGCGGATGGCTCGGCACGCAGATACAGCGCAGCTATGGCGTGAAGCTGTGGTATGCGCTGAGGGCGTACGCTAAGGCGCTGTTCACGATATGGGGGTATGACATCGTGCACTTCCATACCGTGCCTGACAAGATTTGCCTGATTATCCAGCTGCCAGTGCTCTTGCTGGCGCTGGTGGGCAGAAAGAAGATTGTGATGCACATACACATGGGCAACCAGTTGGAGGATCATACGCAGAACGGGTTGTTCATCTGGTGTCTGAACAGATCGGACTGTGTGGTGCTCTTGGCGAAGAAATGGCAGAACCTCTTCGAGACGTTCTACCCAAGGGTGAAGGCGAAGACGGCGGTGATATACAATGCTTGCGCTCCGACGCCTGCCGTAGACTATTCTATAAAGGAGAAGAGCATCATCTTTGCGGCGCACCTGGACGAAAACAAGCGTGCCGACTTGCTGCTGCAGGCGTGGAAACAGCTACGTGGCGACTTCCCCGACTGGCATGTCACGATTATGGGCAACGGCGACGTGGAGGGCTACAGCCGTTTGTGCCACGATATGGGGCTTGACGACTGCGTGACCTTTACGGGGTATATCACGGGCAAGAAGAAGGAGGACATCTGGAACAAGGCAAGCATCTACTGCATGTGCTCGCGCCATGAGGGCTTCCCGATGGTGGTGCTGGAGGCATGGGCAAGGGGCATCGCTGTGGTGACGACGCCGGTGGGCGGTCTGCCTGACGTGATTGAGGAGGGCAGGAATTGTCTGACGTTCCCGTTCGGCGACGCTGAGGCGCTGACAAAACAGCTGCGCCGGTTGATTGAGTCGCCGGAGCTGCGCCGCAGCATGGCGGAATACTCGAAGACGTTCGGCGAGAGGGTGTTCGCACCGGAGAGAATCAGTGAGAGTGTGGATGCGTTATACAAGGAAATATTGAAATAGTATTACACTTGCAACTTCCGTTTAAATCGGTTGTTAAAATATACTCCCACAGATGGCGGATTTACACGGAAACACGCTGCTTAGGGATATAACAACGGATTAAGCGGATTTGCACGCTGCTTCGTTATGTTAACAACGGATTAAGCGAATTAAACGGATTCACTTGCTGCGTAATTATCGGATTCTGTGGAAGATGTCGTTTTTACTATGATGGTGCACTTGAGACAAGTGCACCCCCTAATAGATGTCTAACGTCTGTGGTGAACTGTGGAATATAATACACGCTAAATTTGTGGATAAGAAATTAAGGTATAGAATATGTTGTTGAGAATATTGCAAAAGATAAGTTTGCTTCCATCTTATTTATGGGATGCGATGTGGGCGCCGGTGTGGAAGCACGGCATGAAGCATTGTGGGAAGGACGTGTATCTGCGTCCGATGTCGTCGGACATAAAAGGATTGTGGAATCTCTCGGTAGGCGACGGCACGTCGATACCGAAGGGCAGTACGATCTACTGCACCGATGCGCCATGCACCATAGGCAAGAAGGTGCTCTTCGGTCCGCACCCAACGATTATTACGGGCGACCACCGTATAGACGTGCTTGGAAAGTACATAGCTGATGTCACGGTAGAAGAGAAGTTCGTGAACGGCGAGAACCAGTACGACCTGCCCGTGACGATAAAGGACGATGTGTGGTGCGGCGCCAATGTAACGATACTGAAGGGCGTGACGATAGGACGCGGATCGGTGGTGGCTGCAGGGGCAGTGGTGACGAAGTCGTTCCCGCCGTATAGCATCATCGGCGGCGTGCCGGCAAAACTGCTGAAGATGCGATTTACGGAAGAGGAAATCAAGAAACATGAAGAAGCATTATAATAGTATGATGCATCACTATTTGCTTACACGCTTCAACTTGGCTCTCTGGCAGGAGGACAAGAACGGGCAGACGATAGATAGGGGAGAGTGGATAAGGAAACGGCTGGAGCTTTTTGAGACTTACTGCTTGCCGTCTGTTGCGGGGCAGACCTGCCAGGAGTTCCACTGGATATTGCTTGTGGACGCTGACACGCCGGCGGATCTCAGAGAGAGGATAAAGGCGTATCGTAACGTTTGTGCGCAGATGAAGTTCGTGGCGGTGAGGGCGGAGTATGCTTGTCGGTTTGCAGACATCTTCAGACAAGTAGTGATGGCGGATGTGAAGCAAAAGGGATGGAAAGAGGGCGACCTCTGCCTAACCACCTATCTCGACAACGACGACTGCATCGCCAGGACGTTTGTGGAGCAGGTGCAGAAAGAATGTGTCGGGTTCGGGTTGAGCAGAGACCAGAAGCGGTTCCTTTCGTTCGACAATGGCTTGCAGACCTTCACGCAGTTGCACCATTTCTCGACTCGCATCCATTACCCAAACAACCATTTCCTCACATTGGCGGAGTGCTTGTCTGCTGCAGAATCATCTCTCTCTGCTGTAC
>CAVBFA010000142.1:6141-9643 GCA_963594595.1 Oscillibacter sp.
GTACGCACCTGCTATGGCTTCGGCAGTCACTTCCTGCTTGAAAGGCGCGGCTTGGCAAGGGTGGCGCACATCAACAACCGTGAGCAGCCGATGTGGATAGAGATAATTCATGAGGAGAACGTGGACAATGACGTGAAGATGACGTTCGACACGCATGTCGTGACGGACAAGGGCTTGCTAAGACGCGACTTCTCGCTAAACGTAGATATTGACACAAACCACCGACTTGCTTTCTGCTTCAGGGCGTTGAAGCAGGTGTGGCGAAGAACGAAGAATAAATTTACGAATAAATGAAAATACTAATCAACGCATACGCTTGCTCGCCGGGAATGGGCAGTGAGCCGGGAATGGCGTGGAACTGGGTGAGCAATCTTGCCAAGTTCTGCGAACTGTATATCATAACCGAAGGGGAGTTTCGGGAGAAGATAGAGGCGGTGGTGCCTACGCTGGAGCAGGGCAAGAACATGCACTTCTATTATAACCCGGTGACGGAGGAGATACGCAAGATGTGCTGGAATCAGGGCGACTGGCGATTCTACAAGTATTATCGTGAGTGGCAGTGGAAGACGTATCTCATGGCGAAGGAGATTTGTTCTTCTGAGCATATTGACGTGCTGCATCAGCTGAACATGATCGGATTCCGTGAGCCGGGCTATCTCTGGAAGTTGTCAAAGGAGAACGGCGTGCCGTTTGTTTGGGGACCGGTTGACGCTAAGGACAAGTTCCCCGTGGCATACTTGGATGGGGCGAGCATAAAAACAAAGCTGTTCGTGCGACTGAAGAACTTCCTGACTGGCATTCAGTTGAGATATTCGGGACGTGTGCTTAAGGCTGCGCGTCAGGCTTCGGTTATATTCTCCGCTTCTTCAAACTCGCAGCGTTCGTTCAAGAAATACATGCGCATCGACTCGCCATTGCTTAATGAAACCGGCTGCTACGTTCAAGAGCATCCCGTTACGGACAAATCCCAGAAAGAGACTTTCGATGTGCTTTGGGTAGGCAAGATGGACTTCCGCAAGCAGTTGGCTCTGGCTTTGCAGACCATGGTAGCTATCGGCGACAACAAGTTCAGACTGCACATCGTAGGTGGTGGCGATTCGGCTTTTTATCAGCAGATGGCTGAAGGCTTGGGCGTTGCCGACCGATGTGTATGGCATGGCGCGGTCAGTCACGATGAGGTGCAGAAGCTAATGCAAGCGTCGGACGTGTTCTTCTTCACCAGTGTGGCAGAAGGCACGCCGCATGTGGTGTTGGAGGCAATCGGCAACAATCTCCCCGTGGTCTGCTTCGACACCTGCGGTCAGGGCGATGCCGTGAACGACAAGGTAGGCAGAAAGGTGGCTCTCTCCAATCCTGCGCAATCTGCCGCCGACTTCGCAAAACAGCTTGACGATCTGGAGCATGACAGAAACCTGCTGAAGCAACTGTCTGAGAACTGCAAGCAAAGACAAACCGAACTGTCGTGGGAGGAGAAAGCAAAAACGATGGTGGAGTGGTATGAGAAGATTGTAAAAGCATAATATTTGAACATTTTATAAGTGGATGCTATGGGAAAAGGTAGACTTTTAAGTAAAGTTCCTTGTAATGATGACTTGTTTGAAGGTGAAGCTCATCGGAAGCTGGCTATAGAAATTTCCGATGAGATACGCAATGATGATAATTGCACCATTATAGGTATTGATGGAGGATGGGGCTCTGGTAAATCCAATCTTGTTGGAATGATACAAAAGGAACTTTCTGTGGGTTCGAATGGTGCCAAGTATCATTTCTTTACCTATGATGCATGGGGGCATCAAACTGATCTTCAGAGAAGAACGATTTTGGAAGAACTTACTTCTGACTTAGTGAAAGGGCAAACGCCTATCTTAGATGAAAATAGTTGGAAAGATAGTTTGGAGAATCTTTTAGCGAAGAAGAAACATACGAGTACAAAAACGATTCCAGCAATAGGAATAGGTACTATCGTGAGTTTGTTCACTATCTTATTGACTCCTTTTGTTACTCATCTTGCTTCTTTGGTTTCTGTAGAATGGTTAAAGCAAGCTGTTCTAGTTATACCTTATGTCGCAGCTTATGGTTTTTTCGGGTATCGTCATTATGGAAAGATGAAAGATAAATACAAGCAAGATTTTACATGGGAAAAATGCCTTTCTGAGTTTTTCTTAATTTATAAAGACGATATTAAAGAAGAGACAAAGTTTGAAACGATTTCAGAGAAGGAGCCTTCTAGCAGACAATTCAAAGACTGGATACATGAAATAGATAATGGCCTGAAACAAAATAATGACATTGTTTTGATTTTGGTAATTGACAATATGGATCGATTGCCAAAGCAAAAAGTACAGGAACTTTGGGCAGCAATTCATTCTTGTTTCTCAGAGGAAAAGTATACTAATATAAGAATAATAGTCCCATTCGATAGATTGCATATACGTAATGCCTTTCAATCTGAGAATCTGGTTAGACAGTGTGGTGATAAAGATAATGCTATTACTGTGTATGGTGATGACTTTATTAATAAGACGTTCTACATAGTCTATACAGTTCCTCCTCCAATATTGTCTGGTTGGATGCATTATTTCAAAGATAGATGGAAAGAGGCTTTTGGTAATAGTGCAATTGTGGATTATAGTGTTTTGCAAGTGTATGATATGTTGACCAAAGAGCAAAGTCCTCGCAAGATAATTGCTTTTATCAATCAGTTTGTCACTATTCGTAATTTATGTGATGAGAGAATTGAAGATAAATATATCGCATTGTATATCTTTGGAAGAAGTAAAATCATAGAGAATCCTCTTGAAGAGATATTGAATCCTTCGTATTTGCAAGGATTGAATTTTCTGTATTCTGATGATGAAAACATGGCAAGCAATATATCTTCTTTGTATTATCAACTCTCTTTGGATAAAGCTATGGATGTGGTCTTTACAAGAGAGGTGACAGCAGAGCTGGATGATAACAACGTGAAAGTTCTTGATCAATTGAGAGGAAATGCAAATTATTGGGAAATATTGAATCATTCTATCACTTCGGTATCTAATATTGAAAACGCAACCCTGGCATTGGAGAAGCATTTTGGTGATGAAAGTTCTCATGAAGCGTCTTTAATATGGGATGCATTATATAGAAGAAGTTGCCCCGGAAGCGCAACACAAGATAAACAATACGAGGACTATCATGGTATTTTACTAAAGCATATATCGGAGAAAAAGGATTATTATGCGCACTTGATAACTGTTTATCATGCTAATATTTCTGAAACTTTTGATTTGCTAAATTATGTTAGAGGTGTTGATAAATTACATGAATTTATTCCAGAAGAGGATAGAAGAATATCTGATTTTGAGACAATTATAACTCCAAAGCAATACTTACAATTAGTAGAAAATAGAAAAGAGAATTTTGATGAGTATGGTCTTGCCGTAGATGAAGAAAAATTGGATGAATATCTTGTCGGGTTAGATTTAGATAAGCTTTCAGATATGAAGCTTTATCCTTTATT
>CAVBFA010000143.1:0-6390 GCA_963594595.1 Oscillibacter sp.
AGGGAGGCTTCAATGTGTTAAATATGATTCTTAAAGACCTTCGTATTTCTCCTCTAAGAAATATCTTAACAGGTATATCGATGTTTGTAGGAATTATTGCAATGATTAGTTCTGTCTTGGTGGGAACGCTTGGTAAAGAATATTTGATTTCTGTCAATGCACAGATGTATGGATGGAGTCCTACATATTCTTTTTCAATTACAGGATCAGATTTTCAAGATACCATTAAAATGGAGAATTTTTTTCGAGAAATTTACAATACTGATCATTTTGTGGCTGTTACCTTTTCCATGCTGGAAGAGATAACAGTTGCTCCAGTAGCGTCTGTCTCTTCTCTACAAGACATAAGTGACACTGTTTACAAAAAGACTGTACCCGTAGATGTTGTTTTTACTACAAGCACATATAACAAAATCTATAATTTGCCTATGTCATCAGGGGATTGGTTTGATTCTTCGGAAATAAATAAAACTCTGTGCATGGTAGTAAATAAAGCAGCACAGAATTATTTTGATACTTCATATGCTGTTGGAAATGTAGAAAGTAGTCTTTCATTAACACCATTTAATGTGGTAGGTACTGTGAATGACGGGACAGATATACCAACTGTATATCTTGACGCCCATTCAATAGAACTACTTGTTCCGAATATGTGGAAAGTAAAAAATGCAACTGTTCATTGGCATTCAGAAGCGGGAATTACCATGAGACAGATGTATTCGTCATTACATGACATTTTAGAAGATACAATAGGAGGAAATTTGGATATCATAGGGAAAAGTGATATTGGAGATACTTATAATTCCGTACTTTCTGTACTTCAATTAGGACTTTTGGTAACATCATTTTTATTGTTATTTGTTTCTGTATTAGGACAAATTAACATAGGGTTATCATCCTTGGAACAACGTACTCACGAATTACTAATTAGACGGGCGATTGGCGCTTCTCGTGCGAATATTGTTACTTTAGTGTTAGGCGCACAATTAACTATATCAGTGTTTGTTTGTATTGTTTCAATCCTGATATCCTTTTTCTTGGTTCAAGGCATGGGGTTATTTCTGCCTGTGGATTCTCCCGTAGCGGCACTGGAATATCCTATTCTTTCGGCAGTGGTAGCTGTTATAACATCCGTTGTTGTAGCGTTGCTTGGAGGACTATTGCCAGCGTTAAAAGCTGCAAAGCTTGAACCTGCATTGGCGCTTAGATAAAATAAATTTTATAAAATTGGAGGAAAAACATGAAAATATTATCTATGAAAACAACGATTTTTTTAGGAGCAATGCTTTCTTTATTGGTATGTCTGATGTTTACAGGTTGTTCAAATTCTGAAACAAATTCTACTTCAAGAGGACTCACGGATTTTGCACACATTGAAGAAGAATATCTTGCAACCATTGACAGTTTGAATTGGCCTGATGGCATTACACTTCCTGATAAACTGGAAGATGAAGATACAGGAGCTTCCTTTCAGGTTGGTTATGGAGAAACGAGAGCTTCTTATTTGTGGGAATATTCATGGATGAAAGAATGGCTTGATACTTATAATACAGATCCAGAGCGAGCCGAAAAAGCATTAGAAGAATTGGAAAAAGCCTTCGACATGCCATATATGGGAATAGACCGGTGTGATGACGCAACTCGTAATTATTTGCGCGAAAATATAGATAAAGCAAAATTAGGTGACCCCTCTGGATTTACAGAAAGTATAAGAGCAAATTATGCCAATTAGATTTACCTATTAAATCTGACTGATTACTGTCGGAGGTGCAATTTATGAAAAGAAAATACAAGAGAAGGACGTCTCGTTTCGGAATATTTTTTGTTTTCCTTACTGCTGTAACGATAGCAGGTGTATTTTTCATACCGTGGGCAATGAAACCTGACAATTTTCGCAATGAGAAGAATAAAATCAACTCTTGGCTGAATGGAATTTTCTTTCAAGATTTTTATAATGCAAAATCCCTCATATTAGTTGACCTTTCTAATGACAATATATTTATTTCAAAGCGAGAAAACGAGCAACAGCTTCCTGCCAGCTTAGCCAAATTATTTGTCATTGAATACGCAGCAACACTTGCGGATTTAGATAGTATTGTTCCTGCAAATTATGAAGCAATCCAATTAACTAAACCTGGTTCATCTGTTGCGAATATAGACGCGAAAAAATATTTTCTCCACAATTTGTTTGCTGCCATGTTGGTTCCATCTGGAAATGACGCTGCTTATGTAGTCGCGGATTATTGTGGTTCTATTCTTTCACCACAAGCTAAGAATAGTCAAGAACGTATTAATGTTTTTATGGAACATCTAAATAATTACTTACAAAATCAAGGGTATGAAAACACAATTTTATATGACCCAAGCGGATATGATGTCAATGCTCTCACTACCGTTTCAGACCTAAAATCAGTATCTACTCACCTTTTAGAGAAGCAATGGTTTAGAGATATTGTTTCAAAGAGTAATTATACAGCTACTTTACCTGACGGAAGTACGCAGACATGGAGGAATACTAATACTTTTCTTGACCAAACATCAGAATATTACAATGAAAATGTTAAAGGTATCAAGACAGGTTCCTTATCTAATGACTATAATTTAGTTGTTCTTTATCAACAACATGGAAAGGAATTTTTAATATGTAGTTTAGGCTCTCAATCGGATTCTTCAAGATATGATGATGTGAATTATATTCTTAAAACAATAGATGAATCTGACTATTTAACTAAATGATTTCATCTGCCGGACGACGGCAAAAGAAAAAAAGCCGTCGCAGAGCAGACACATTTTCACGCGCCTACTCTATTTCGGCGGCTTTGATTATCAGAGCCGCCGTTTCTTTTTATCCATCTAAATTCCAACGACGACCCTCTACCATGTAAAGGCATGGCGGCTTTAGGAGGTAGCCGCCATGCACTTATCAACTTATCGACACAAATCGACATTCCCCCAATTATCAAAAAAAGTCTATCCCCTGCAACGGGGTATTTCGGGCATAAAGATGAACAATCACATCATCTAAATACTTTTTATGTTTCCTTTGCGTCTGTCTGCGCCTTGCAGATGGGCGCATTTTGCATTTTACAGAACTTTTTTCAAAGAAATTTTTGCTTTCGTCCGGCGTTTGAAAAAGTCGTCTGTATTATCACGCGAAAAGGGGAGGTACTACCACCTTTCGACAGAAAGGAGGTGAGAACATGGAACCTAATCGCAGAGAATTTCAAAAGCAATGTGCCTTTCAAAGTTTCTGTAAACGGGTGCTGCACAACGAAGCGTGCAACGCCCACGACGAAATCCGGCGACGCAGAAAACGGGAAGTATCGTTTTGCGACCTTGCCTTGCATGAGGAACGGCAGCTTTACACCGTTGACAAGTATTTTCAAGACGAAGAAGCTGAACCGCGTTATCAAATGGCAGGAAAAGAGATAACCCCGAAACTGCTGCTTGAAGCAATCCGCACTTTGCCGGAGGAAAAAAGGACTGCTATCCTGCTGTACTATTTCGAGGGCATGACCGACGTGGAAATCGGAAAGATGTTCAATACGTCGCGCAGCACGATACAGTACAGACGGACAAGCTCTTTTGAACTGTTAAAGAAATATTTGGAGGGACACGCTGATGAATGGGAAGAATGGTAAACAATCCGACTACCCGGAAATCGCCCTTGTTCCCTATCCCGTCATTGTGGCGGCGAGCAAAGGCGACCCGGACGCTATGAAAATAGTCTTGCAGCATTTCAGCGGCTACATAGCGAGCCTGTCCATGCGGAAGCTCTACGACGAGCGCGGCAACGTCTACTATGGCGTTGACGAGGACATACGGGAACGGCTGCAAGCAAGACTGATGAGGGCTATCCTCACATTTCGGGCTGATGAATAGTTGAGCATGACCGTAAAACGTCTTGTAACCCCTTTTCCGTTTTACGGCAAGCAGAACAGCCATCTTGTTCTTTGAAAAAGAAAGCGGCGCAAGAGAACGGCGACGCAGTATAGGGCAAATCGGATACGTTCCTTTTGTGCCGAGCCATACGGCGGGTGCGCCATGACTTCCCTTTCGGGAACGAGCGAACAACACTACACCGCAAAGCAAGTCAGCAGCTTGCGGGCGACGACACACAAGAGGGATAATGATACTCCCTTACAGCCACAGTCCGAGCGTTAGAAGCGTCGCAGGCAATGGGTAGGGCTGCGTGAGAACCACGCAGGAGTGAAATTCTCGTGGAGCTATGCTAATAGCCGTTCGATTAAAGCCCCTTTTATTCAAAAACATACCTTTGAGCCATTTTGAAAGGGGGTATTCCTATGGCTAAAAAGGAAACTACAAACCATGCCGCCCCTGTTTTGCCTATGCTGAAAACAGTAGAGCAAATGAGCAAGGTTAGCGGTATTGGAGAAAATAAATTACGCGAGCTTATGGATAACGGCGAACTGGAATACGTTCAAAACGGAAACCGCCGCTTGATTGCCGATACCGCTATATGGGATTGGTACGAGCGAGCGAAAACCGCCGTAAAGCCCCCGGCAGAGCAAGGGGGTTAAGTTATGGCAATCTCAACAAGACAGGTAAAAAACAAACGCGACAGCAACGGCGTACTGACCGGACGACCCGGCACAGTCTACGACGTAAACATAAAGTACACCGCCCCGGACGGAAAAAAGAAGTCGTATGCAAAAAAGGGCTTTGCCACCAAAAAGGAAGCAGCACAGCATGAAGCGGAAATGAAAACGAAGCTCCAAAATCCGGGGCAAGTTGCTTCTATTACTTCACAGAGGAAACAGACTGTCGCTGCCTATCTCAATGACTGGGTGGAAAGCTATGCAAGAGTGAACTTGCGCCCCTCTACTTATGACGGGTATAAAAAGACGATTGCAAACTATATCAATCCGTATATCGGCGGCGTTACCCTCAATCAGCTTACCCCTGCTATGGTAGACAAGATGTTTCAGCAGATTATAGACAAAGGCTTGAAGCCGTCCACCGCAGCCGGGGCAAAACGTGTTTTGAGTGTGGCGTTGAGCCATGCCCGCAAATACCGCTATATCGAAACCAACGCGGCAAAAGATACCCTTACGAAGTTTGGGAAAGGCGACAAGACCCCTGACCCTTACACGCCGGAACAGGTGAAAGCCTTAATGCAGCGCGTCGAGGGTACTGTTTGGGAAATGCCTGTTATCTTGGGCGGGCTTTACGGTATGCGCCGTTCTGAAATCTTAGGCTTGCGTTGGCGCAATGTGGATTTGGAGAACAACACCTTTGATGTTACCGAGCAGCTACCTTTCAAGGTACCGCCAAAAACAAAAGTCATTGAAGAAATGGCACCGCCGAAATCCAACGGCAGAAAGCTACCCATTACGGAGCTTGCCCGCCCGTTCTTCCTCAAACAGCTTGCCATGCAGGAAGTACAGAAAGAACAGGCAGCAAAAGACGGAAAGCCTTACTATGACAATGACCTTGTTGTAGCAAAGCCGGACGGCGCACCTATCGCCGCGTCGTGGGTGTCCTCTCAATTTGGAAAGCTGCTTGAAGATTTGGATATGCCGCACATTCGTTTTCACGATTTACGACATACGGCAGCGACCAATATGCACCAACTGACAGGCGACTTCTATACGGTTGGCGAAGTCTTGGGGCATACGCTTGCGGGTATCGGCGCGTCGCTTGGGCTTTCCATGAACTTTGAAGCTGTTACCGCCCGTTATGTGGACGTGCGGCTTGAACGAAAAAAAGAAGTTTTGGACGCTTACCATAGCGCGGTGGAAAAAGCAGCCCCGGAGAAACCAAAGGAAGCCGAGCCGAAAAAAGGAAAACGGGCAGCAAAGAAAAAACACAGCGAAATAGACCTTTAACCGCTGTATCTCTTTACTGCTCTTTACAACCTTTTATATGCCCGCGTGGAATTTGGGCACCATTTGGGCACCATTTACGGAAAAAGCACCATGAAAACAGAGGGTAAAAGAAACGCCGACAACTCACAAAAACGTAGTGTTCATGCGGGTTTTCGGCGTTTTCCTATCCCTTAACGGGCTTCTATTCATCTTGTGCGAGAGAGAAAAATTCTACTATTTTTTATATCCGCTGAGGCTCTGCTGCCTGCATTTTTACACGCTCAGCTGGTCATCCAGCACCAGGCCGGGGTTGTGCTTGGTGAGGAAACCCAGGGACCAGGCCCCGCAGTAGGCGATGAAGTAGCGGTCCCTGAAATCCTGCAAGACCCGGGAATCGGTGCACAGGGTCATGTCCTGGTAGTCCCCGTCGTAGCTCTTGATGCGGATCAGGTGGCTGTAGGGTAGGCCCTCCATCCGCAGCTCCACGCCATACTCGCTGCGCATACGGTACTCGAACACGTCGAATTGCAGGGAGCCGACCACGCCCACCACGATGTCCTCG
>CAVBFA010000143.1:6400-9628 GCA_963594595.1 Oscillibacter sp.
GCAATGGCATTTATAAACATTAAATTTGCATCCGAGGCACTCGGGATGCAGACCGACATCAATGTGATAGTCCCACAGCGAAGCGCAAACGGTGAAATAGGCATAGAAAACCATGCCGGGGACGGCGCATATAAAACCCTGTATCTGTTGCACGGACTCAGCGACGACAACACCATATGGATGCGACGAACATCTATTGAGCGCTACGCGGCAAGATACGGCATAGCTGTGGTCATGCCGAGCGCTGCAAAGAGTTTTTACACAGACATGAAACACGGTGACAAATACTACACCTTCATCTCAAGCGAGGTGCCGAATATTGCACGCGAATTTTTGCATCTGTCCGACAAGAGAGAGGACAATACAATAGCCGGACTCTCCATGGGTGGCTACGGCGCACTGAAAATTGCATTGAGAAATCCCGAAAAATTCTGTGCGGCGGCCGGGCTTTCGTCTGTTGCAGATGTGAAACGGTTTGTCGAGAAGATGCCGGATATCGATGACGATATCTTTGGCAGAACGGTGACAGATGACGATGATCTGTTCGCCCTTGCCGAAAAATGCGATTTATCGCCGTCAAAACCACGAATATTCATGGGAGTCGGCAAGCAGGATTTTCTCTACAAGGATAACATAAGACTGAGAGAAAAGTTTGAATCGCTCAGCTATGACTTCACCTACAGGGAATCGGAAGGTATACATTCATGGGATTTTTGGGACGAATATATCCAATATGTACTCAAATGGATGTATGAAATATGACAAACAGATTAAATTTATATATCATTGTGTTAAACCATAAGACAAAATGTAGATTTAACCGCAAAACTGTGATAAAATAAATGTAAACGCAAAACACGAAAGGATATGATGAATATGAAAAAGACAATATGCGCACTTCTGTCTGCGGCGCTTGTGGCGACGGCTGCCGTGCCAACAGTGCTTGCAGACGGCGAGAAACCGATAGAGGTGCTCCTGGACGGAAGCTACATAGAATTTGATGTGCAGCCGGCACTAATAAACGACCGCACCATGGTGCCCGTGAGAGCAATCTTTGAGGCGCTCGGCGCAACCGTAGAATGGCAGGACGACACCGAGACTGTTGTGTCCAATATGGGCGACACAACGGTTTCGCTAAAAATCAATGACAATGCCATAGTGAAAAACGGCGAAAGAATAGAGCTTGATGTGCCGGCACAGCTGATCGGTGACAGGACCCTCGTGCCCGTGCGCGCCATAAGTGAGGCATACGGCTGCAATGTGGACTGGAACGACGCCAAGAACACCGTCGTGATAGTATCGGACAACTCCAAGGTGAGCATAGCGACAATAAATGACGAGCCGATAACCATGAACTGCTTCAACTACTGCCTCAGCCAGGTGGAATCATATGCGGCGCAGAGCTTTAACTGTTCCATTGCCGATATTGCAAAAATGTGGGGTTCGAGCCTGGGAGAGACGACTTTCGGCGAATATGTAGCCGACATGACGCTGGATCAGCTGATACTGCTCAAAGCCGGCTCACAGGAAGCAAAAAAACGCGGCATTGAGCTTGACGCCGACGACATTGAGAATATCGACAAGACCATGGAGTCCATAAAACAGCAGCTCGGCAGTGATGAAGCATATGACGCCTACTTTGCGTCATGCGGCTCCACCGAGGCGGACGCAAGGGCATTCTATGAGGAGAGCGCACTTGTCGACAAACTCTACAGCGAGCTTGAGGCCTCATACAAGGCATCTGACACAGAAATCAAAAAATACATGGACGAGAACTATGTCCGTGCAAAGCACATCCTTTTTGCGACAAACGGACTCACTGACGAGGACAAGGCGGCAAAGAAAATCCTTGCCGAGGAGACACTTGCAAAAATCAAAAAAGGCGAAGATTTTGACAAGCTGATGACGGAGCTTGGCGAGGACCCGGGCGCAAAAGCACAGCCGGAGGGATATCTCTTTACCAAGGGCGAAATGGTGGATGAATTTGAAAAATCCGCATTTGCACTTAAAGTAGGCGAAGTGAGCGATATTGTGGAATCGGCATACGGTTATCACATCATAAAGCGTGTGGAGCCAAACTACACCGATGCCGAGGTGGAATCCGTCGGCAAGGCTTTTGTGGCGGACAAAGCAGAGGCAACAGTGAGAGACATAAAGAGCAAATCGACCGTGACCGTCAGTGACAATATGGTGAGCAACGCTGTTCCGACGGGTGTTGAATAATGCAAAATTAAAATCAAAGAAAAGAGTGAAGAAATGAATTTTTCAATGAGAGGACACGACTTTGATGCAAAGTCGATAGAAGCAGTAGCAAAAAAATGTGCCGAATACGGAGTCTACGGTGTACAGCTCGTCATGCCGAAGACCCTGCCGGACTATGAGGACGGCGCTTTTACCCCGGCATATGCACAGAAGATAAAGGACGAGTTCGACAAGGAGAATGTAAAAATCCCCGTGCTGGGCTGCTACATAAATCCGTCATGTACAGATGCCGAAGTGCTGTGCGCACAGATGAAACGGTTCAAAGAACACTTGAAATATGCGCACTTCTGCGGTGCACAGATGGTAGGAACGGAGACGGGGTATGTCGGCAGTGAGTGCAATGAAAAAGACAACCACACCGAGCAGGCATACAAGCACCTTTTGACCAATCTGAAAGAGCTTGTCGCCTGTGCCGAAAAACTCGGCGTGATGATAGGCATCGAGGGCGTGAAGACGTTTGTGATAAACGATCCGCAAAAAATGCGCCGACTGCTCGATGACCTGAATTCGCCAAATGTCCTGGCTATATTCGACCCGATAAACTTTCTCGGTGCAGACAACTACAATGACCAGGACAAGATAATCGACGATGCATTCAACCTTTACGGAGATGAGATGTGTGTGCTCCACCTAAAGGATTTTGTCATAGATGCGGACGGCAACATGAAATCGGCTCTCCCGACCGAAGGTATGCTCAACACGGAGAAGATTCTGCGCTACATAAAGCAGCACAAACCCGACATGCCCGTCGTGCTCGAGGGCACGGGCGAGAAAGATTTGCCGAGGGTTATGGAAAATGTTCAAAGGCTGTATGACAGTATAGAGATATAAGAACTCATTTACACAGCCACTCAGTCTCAATTTAACAAAGACAAAAGGTGTATATTTTATTTTAACAAAGCAAGTTCAGCGCTACCGCACTGCTGTCCGAGCAGCTTAAAATAAAATATGCACCTTTAGGCAATG
>CAVBFA010000144.1:0-9151 GCA_963594595.1 Oscillibacter sp.
CTCGCATACGACACCAAAGCGCATTGCGCGATAGAGACATTCTGTACTACAGGTCAGGTGGTAATCATGGGAGAGGTTCGCTCCGAAGAATACGTTGACCTGCAAACAATCGCCCGCAAGACGATAAAGAAAATTGGATACACCAAGTCGGAATACCAGTTCGACGGTGACTCATGCGGAGTGCTCACTGCCATACACGAGCAGAGCGACGACATCAACCGCGGAGTGAGCCGTGAGGAGGACTTCGACCAGGGTGCCGGCGACCAGGGAATGATGTTCGGCTACGCTACAAACGAGACCGACAACTACATGCCTGTATCGCTCGACCTGGCACAGCTCATCATGCGCACACTTGCCGACATCCGCAGAGAGGGAAAGGTGATGACCTATCTCAGACCTGACTCAAAGAGCCAGGTGACAGTGGAATATTCCGATGACAACATACCTCAGCGCATTGATACCATCGTGGTGTCTACACAGCACGATGACTTCATCAAGAATGCCGACGGCACCGACAACGACGAGGCTATGCTCCAGAAAATCCGCGAGGACGTGATAAACATCCTCATACCGAGAGTGAAGGAGCAGATTGGAGAGAAAGTGCTCAGACTCTTCAACGGCGACATCAAGTATTTCGTAAACCCGACAGGCAAGTTCGTGATCGGTGGTCCTCACGGCGACACCGGACTGACCGGCCGCAAGATAATCGTTGACACCTACGGCGGAAAGGGAGCACACGGCGGAGGCGCCTTCTCAGGAAAAGACTCCAGCAAGGTGGACCGCTCGGCTGCCTATGCCACACGCCATATCGCCAAGAACATGGTGGCAGCGGGAGTTGCCGACGAGATGCTCGTGCAGGTGAGCTACGCCATCGGTGTGGCAGAGCCGGTAAGTGTATACGTGAACACCTACGGCAGAAGCCATGTGGAGATGAGCGACGGAGAGATAGCAAAGAAGATCAGCGAGATGTTCGACCTCCGTCCGAAGGCTATCGAGCAGCAGCTGAAGCTCCGCCAGCCTATGTATCTTGAGACGGCAGCCTACGGACACATGGGACGCAAGTCGGAGACAGTGAAGAAGACCTTCACCAGCCGCTATCATGAAACGAAGACTATCGACGTGGAGCTCTTCACATGGGAGAAGCTCGACCTCGTGGACAAGATAAAGAAAGAATTCGGTCTTTAATCCCAAAGGCGGCAGAATGACCGTTCGGTGGGTAACCCCAAAACGGCATGATGACCGTTCGGGAGTCTTAGATTGAAAAAAAACGTGGCAAGTGGAAAGCTTGCCGAACAGCAGACGAGTTGGCAAGATCCTCTCCTGACCTCCCTTTGAAGGGAGAGACTGTCAAGTCACAGGAAAACACCTTGTCAACTCGTTTCCTTGTCAATTCGGCAGGGAGAAAAAAGAGAGTAATAGACAATGCTACAGACAGACTCAACAGAAACGAAACATAGCCAGCAACATGGTGTGCAGCTCATCGAGCAGCATCATGAGGAGATGCGCCAGCCATACCAGGTGTTGCATGAGCTGCCCCGCGATGCCACGCCGGCACAGCAGGACTCAGCTCTGCAGACGGTGTATGGCGCACAGCCACGTGTTCAGGAGGCGGTGCCGCTCGACTCCACCAGTCTGCTCAACCGTGCCAATGCCATCGGCAAGCTGGAGAACGTGGAACTGCCGCAATACTACAAGCAGAACTTCTTCTCCACCGACTCACTGTGGCATCCGGAGCTCAACGGCGGCCGCTATGGCATTGCCGGTGACCCCGTGCCCTACACCATACGCGGCGACAACATGATTACGGCACTGTTGCTCTGCTGCTTCATCCTCGCCTTCGTGGCATTCTCAAAGTCGAGATGGTTCATAATGAGGCAGACCAAGCAGTTCTTCAGAACAGAGCGCAGCGGCACCACGGTGATGACGGAGACGACAAACGAGTTTCGTTTCCAGTTCTTCCTCGCCGCGCAGACCAGTCTGCTGCTGTCGCTCGTCACCTTCTTCTATGCCCAGGAGCGCAACTCCGACACTTTCCTCGTGTCGTCGCAGTATCAGTTGATAGCGATGTTCTTCGGTGTCTTCGCCGGGTATTTCATGCTCAAGTCCATACTGTATACTATGGTCAACTGGGTGTTCTTCACCGCCCGGCAGAATGCGTCATGGATGAAGTCATTCCTTTTCACCACCTCCGTCGAGGGAGTGGTGATGTTCCCCGTGGTAGTGTCGCAGGCATACTTCGGACTGTCGATGAGACACACCATCCTCTATGTGGGAGCCGTTGTGGTGTTGTCGCGATTGTTGTCATTATACAAGTGCTTTTTAATCTTTTTCAGACAGAAAGGCGTTTATCTGCAAATAATTTTGTACTTTTGCGCCCTTGAAATAATACCGCTTCTTGCGCTCTGCGGCACGTTGTCGGTTTTGATAAGTTATTTGAATGTAAATTTATAAGGCATCGATGATTAAGAAGATTTTAGTTTCTCAACCCAAACCTACTAGCGACAAGTCACCTTATTACAGTATTGCAGAAGATTTCGGAGTAGAGCTGGTATTTAGACCATTCATAAAGGTGGAAGGACTCTCTTCGAAAGAATTCCGTCAGCAGAAGATAAGCATCACGAGCTTCACTGCCGTGGTATTCACGTCTCGCCATGCGATAGACAACTTCTTCAAGATTGCTCAGGAGATGCGTTTTGAAATCCCTGACACGATGAAATATTTCTGTGTCACGGAGACCATTTCATTATATATCCAGAAATACGTGCAGTACCGCAAGCGTAAGGTGTTCTTCGGCAGCACCGGCAAGATTGACGACCTCGTGCCGCTGATGATGAAGCACAAGCAGGAGAAATACCTCGTGCCGCTGAGCGACGTTCACGACAACTCCGTGAAGAAGCTCCTCGACACAAAGGGACTCCAGCATACCGAATGCGTGATGTACCGCACGGTGTGCAACGACCTCACCGAAGAGGAAGTGAAGAACTTCGACTACGACATGTGTGTGTTCTTCAGCCCGTCAGGTGTGGCAGCCTACAAGAAGGCATTCCCGGATGGATGCGGAGCGGTACCTATGAAGGCAGCCACCTTCGGTCCTGCCACTGCCAAGGCAGCCCACGACGCCGGACTCGACGTGCAGGTGGAAGCACCATCAGAAAAATATCCTTCGATGACGAGCGCTCTGCGCCGATTCCTCATCGACCAGGAAGACTAACATAACACCCCTTGATGACTCTCCCGACCAGGAACACCCTAAGCAAGAGTGAGCGCCTGCACGGCAGGAATGCCGTGGAGCAGCTGTTCCAGAAAGCGAAAAGAAGCTCTATGGTTGTCTTTCCGCTCAGGGCGGTATATACCCTCACCACAGGAGAGGAACAAGAGGGCGAAGCTGCCGTGAGAGTGCTTGTCAGCGTTTCGAAGAGGCATTTCAAGAGGGCCGTGAAGCGCAACCGTGCCAAGAGACAGGTGCGCGAGGCTTACCGCAAGAACAAGCATGCTCTCGCCGACATCATCGCCGGTATGCCGGGTACAGGACTCTCCATCGCCTTCGTGTGGCTCTCGGATGAGCCGCAGCCGTCTGGCGAAGTGGAGGCATCAATGGTAGCGTTGCTCAGCAGGATAGGGGAGAAGGCGCATCGCATCTACGACAGCAGCAGGAAAGCGGAGACCCACCCTCTCACTGACCAGGAACAACCGTAAGGCTCTATGGGCAAGATAGTGAAGTTCATCTCCAAAGCCCTCGTATGGCTGCTGTGCCTGCCGATACTGTTCTATCAGCGGTGCATATCCCCGTTTACGCCGCCCTCATGCCGCTTCACACCCACATGCTCCGAATATGCCCGTGAGGCAATAATGAAACACGGACCGGTAAAAGGACTGTATCTCGCCATCCGGCGCATCCTGAGATGTCATCCCTGGGGAGGCAGCGGTTACGACCCCGTGCCGTAGGGGGCGAGGGAAAAGTCTGGTACTTAAAGAAATAAAACATTAACGATATGAAAAAGAACTTTGTTGAAGAACTTAAATGGCGCGGTATGCTGGCTCAGATTATGCCAGGCGCCGAGGAGTTGCTGCAGAAGGAGATGGTAACCGCATATCTCGGTACCGACCCTACGGCAGACTCTCTGCACATCGGACACCTTTGTGGAATCATGATGCTCCGCCACCTTCAGCGTTGCGGACACAAGCCTATCATCCTTGTCGGCGGTGCCACAGGAATGATCGGTGACCCATCTGGCAAGAGCCAGGAGCGCAACCTGCTCGACGACCAGACTCTCTACCACAACCAGGAGGCTATCAAGAAGCAGGTGAGCAAGTTCCTCGACTTTGAGGGCACCGAGCCTAACAAGGCAGAACTGGTGAACAACTACGACTGGATGAAGAACTTCACCTTCCTCGACTTCGCTCGTGAGGTGGGCAAGCATATCACCGTGAACTATATGATGGCAAAGGAGAGCGTGCAGCAGCGTCTCAACGGTACGGCTCGCGACGGTCTCTCGTTCACAGAGTTCACATACCAGCTGCTCCAGGGATACGACTTCCTGTATCTCTACCAGCACTACAACTGCAAGATGCAGCTCGGCGGCAACGACCAGTGGGGCAACATGACCACCGGTACGGAGCTTATCCGCCGCACTCTCGGCAACGATGTGGAGACTTATGCCCTCACCTGTCCGCTCATCACCAAGGCCGACGGCAAGAAGTTCGGAAAAACAGAGAGCGGAAACATCTGGCTCGACCCTAAGCGCACTTCTCCATACAAGTTCTATCAGTTCTGGCTCAATGTCAGCGACGACGATGCGGAGCGCTACATCAAGATATTCACAAGTCTCGAGAAGGATACAATCGACGCTCTCGTAGAGGAGCACAAGCAGGATCCGGGCAGACGCATCCTCCAGAAGCGCCTTGCCGAGGAGACCACGGTGATGGTACACTCCAAAGAGGCTCTCGACGCTGCCATCGAGGCGTCAAACATCCTCTTCGGAAAGTCTACAAAGGAGTCGCTGCTGAAGCTCGACGAGCAGACATTCCTCGACATCTTCGAGGGTGTGCCACAGTTTGAGGTAAACCGCGACGTGCTCGGACAGCCGGCAGTAGAGATATTCACACAGGCTGCTCCCGTATTCGCCAGCAAGGGCGAGATGCGCAAGCTCGTGCAGGGTGGAGGAGTGTCTCTCAACAAGGAGAAACTCACAGCTTTCGACCGTCCTGTGACAGAAGACGACCTTATCGACGGCAAGTATCTGCTCGTGCAGCGCGGCAAGAAGAATTATTATCTCCTCATCCTCAAATAAGGATTACAACGTTCTTTCAACAAGGCGCTTGGCATGGGGATAAAATTCCTCGGCGATAATTTTTGAAATAGGCAAAAAAAATATAGATAGCAAAATTTGGTAATGGTATAAAAAAACATTACCTTTGCAACGCATTAGACTTGGGAAACGGTGGTTTCTCAAAACAAAAAGATGATTTGATTGTCCTATGGTGTAATGGTAGCACTACAGTTTTTGGTTCTGTCAGTGGTGGTTCGAGTCCGCCTGGGACAACGGGGAGCGGTGAGCGAAGTGATTCGGTCGCCGTTTTTTTGTATGCTTTTGACAAGAGACTGCAAGCTGTTGTAAAACATTACATTGAACGGCCTAATGATTGATTTAGGTTAAATGACATTGTTGTGTTATATCTACATCAAGAATCCAGACCGGAAAGGTTTTGCCGGAGATGGATAAGTCTGATAAATGCCATCTTTTCTCGATAAAAGCGTGGAAATGCAAGGAAATTTTGTGCATTTTGGGCAGTTCGCTTATTTTCACATTTAAATATTTGGGACATTCAGACTGCCGTTTTTATCTTTGCAAAAAACGAAAAACCATGAGAACAATCATTTTTTCTATCTTTTTATTGTTATCACCACTGTATGTATTCTCACAAAAAGAAACAGTATCATTGGTTGACGTTAAGAACCTTTCGGTCCCTCATGGATCATGCGTTCCTAATGTAACAACAGATGGTGACGATATTATCATCAAGTCTGATTCTTTGTTGACAGATGTTACTGTAGTCGTGAAGAATCAGAATGGTGAGGTCATGCATGTATCTTCTGAAACAATCGATAAAGTTGGTGCAACCATTACTGTTCCCAATGCAGATGTCTCCGAACCGACTACAATTGATTTGTATTACGATGATAAACATTTAAGAGGTGAACTTGCTAAATAATAAAATTTAATAATTATGAAAAATCTATTTATTTTTGCAGCACTTGCCCTTAGTGTAGCAACGCTCAATTCTTGTAATCAAGAAGACACGACAGAGATTCCAGTCGAGAGCAGGGTGAAGCCGGCAAGCAACATGCGTGAGCTGACAGAACAGCTGAAGGCATACGATGCCCGGTTCGTTCGTCATGAAGAGATGCCCCTTAGATTACCGGGCGGAGTGAAATTCAATAAACTTGACTATGCCAAGATTGCCATTTCTGATGTATGCGGTGGTATCAGAGGCTCTGTCGGAGGGGTTGTAGGTGCCATTGGCGGAGCTGTGAGTTCTTCCTTAATAAAAGCATGTAAGATTTATGCTTTCAAGTATGTGAAGATAAAGCTGTTCAACAAGCCCAAGAAGAGTCCAATAGCCACCTTCGACGGCAACATAAATTTTCCAGACAGTATAGGCTTCTTCCATAATACCATAGAATATGCATTGTATGAAGAGAATAACAACAGTCATCAGCTGCCTGTTTCCAATCTGATTAAATCCTCCAACGACAGGATGTTGGCGATGTCTCCGAACTATCGCAAGACTGGAGGCTTGACAAATTCGCAGATTTCCTATCTGGCTACAGATTTGGAACGGATGAAGAATGTAGACATCTCGTTGTCATACAAGGATTATTTCGGAAAGCTGAAGGAAATATATCCTGAAAATGCCGACATCATCGATTTCTGCGCCGAGTATGTCTATACGATGCTGTATGCCAATGTTGATGCCGACGACTATACCAAGGAAGTCCTCTATATGCTGAAGAAGTCCAATGTGGATATTTCCAGCAGCGATATAGCATACCGCGGCATCCAGATAGCCTTCGCGAGCATCCTTTATTCCGAGAGCATGACTTATACGAGTGTAAACGCACAGTAACAAACCGTTTTTTCAATCATCTAATTATAGAAAGGATAAAACTATGAAAAAAATCTTCTTATTATTAACCGTTCTTGCAAGTTCATTATGCATGAATGCCCAGAACATAAAGTATGTTGAAGCAGTAGGAGAAGAATATATCTTTGAAGAGCCTATGAGTGACGAATGGCGCAATGTTGACAGTCTCGTCGTCACGGGAACACTATCTGTGACCAATTTCCGCAAGATACTGAACATGGCAGAATTCTTCAATCTTACAGGCCTGAATCTTGAGAATTGTAATCTGGAAAATGATTCGTTGCCTGATATGAAGACCGTTCTTGCCAATAGTTCAGCACCTTCATTGGAGAAACCTCACGGCCGCATGTATGACTTCATCAAGACAGAAGAGCGTTTCGGAAGAATCAACCTGAAATACATTACATTCCCCAAGACAATGAAGAAAACGGGAGAGATGTTTTGCTGCAATTTCGAGGTTCTCGATATTCCAGAGTATTTGTCAGTCGTTAAAAGCTGGACAATCATTCATCCAGACTACCTTAAAGGATTGGTTCTTCATGTGATGTCCCCTTCAGAAATGGGAGCATTCCATTTCCAAGACGTTCCAGAGAGTGCGGTCCTCTATGTCCCCCAAGGCGCCAAGTCCGCTTTCGAGTCAGATGCGACCTGGGGCACAGCCTTCAAGACTATAAAGGAGTATGACGTTGCAGGAATACACAATGCTGTAATGACCTCAGATGCTGGGGCAGACAGGATTTTTACCATTGACGGCAGGTATGTAGGGACTGATATAAAGCGTCTGCCTAAAGGCGTTTATGTTGTAAATGGAAAGAAATTATTGCGATGAACACCTTAAAACTTGTAGTTGAGATGAATAACAAGATAAGAAAGGCAAGCATATTGTTTTTCCTGCTTTTTGTGAGCTTGTGTTCATATGCTCAAAGCAATGGGCACAAACTTACAAATCCCGAAGCGGTATCGTTGGCGAAGAAAGTCTGTTTTGGAGATAAATACGATTATTATGTCTGTGAAAACCTTTATGTGAATCCTTGTGTCAACGGGATAGAAAGGAAGGGTGAATACCTTATGGTTTTTGTGGACAAGATGCCCCTTGCCGCATGGAATCACCCCTGCAATTATGTTTATATAGAAAACGCAAGACATTCTGAAGGTAATCAGATATATGTGGATGAAGCATGTGAACCACCTGTGGATAATCCCCGTAAAATCGTGGGGGAACATAACCATCCATCAGGAAACGGTCTGCTCAAAGTTGATTATCCTTTAAAAGGCCAATCCGTATCTAAGCTACCAGCTAATGGCAAAGGACAGACCTTTGTCGTTATCCTTAATGGAGGTAAGAACAGTGATGACAATCACGAGAATTACTGGTACGACTGTTCGTTTTTCTATACGACATTGAGGAACGTCTATGATTTGCCTAAAGAGAATATTAAGGTACTGATGTCAGATGGAACCGATCCTTCACTGGATTTGAAGGTATTCTGTTCTGAAAACTTGAAAATTTCTTCAAATTTGGATTTGGATAATGATGGCGAGCCAGACATAGAATATGCCGCAACGAAAGAGAATTTGAGCAAAGTATTCTCAGAGTTGGCAACCACGATAACCCCTAATGACCAACTTGTATTGTTTGTAGTTGATCATGGTGGCTATGATAGAGATAACCTGCAATCATCCTACATCTGCCTTTGGGGGAAAGACGTCAGGTTGTATCCGGAAGAATTGTCAGAAATGCTGAAGGGTATCAATGCAGGATACATGACACTTGTTTTCGGCCAATGTAACAGCGGTGGGTTTATCCCATATCTTCAAGCTGACAACAGGCTTGTCATGGCAGCATGCCAAGCCGACGAATCCTCTTTTTGTCGTATGGAGGAGCCGTATGATGAATTCGTGTATCAATGGACATCCGCCCTTGCAGGCTGCACTCCATACGGAGACCCCGTCGACGCCGACTACGACAAGAACGGTGTCGTCACCCTTCTGGAGGCATACCGGT
>CAVBFA010000145.1:0-9121 GCA_963594595.1 Oscillibacter sp.
AACGGACAAAAGACGCCTTATAAAAAGCAAAAGACAGCAAGCAGTTATAAAATACTACCATTGAACGGCCTAATGACCGTTTGGGGATTACCAGTTGACGGAATTGATTTAACCAACCAAAATCCAAGTAACCCCTAATGAACGGTTGGGGTTTAAGTTACTCGATATGAGTAAAAGTTGCCCATAATGCTGCTTTTTAGTAAAAAACAAGAATTTTCAAAAAACTGTCAGCTCATCTGGTTTTTCGTTGTAATATTCTGATAAACAGGCAGTTGGTCGTCCGGCGATTGTCAGGCAATTGTCTGGATGGTTTGCTGATGAAAGGAAACTCGATGGTGCCTATACCAGATTCGAGAATGTGAAGAAGACCGCCAAGGTGATGCAGGTGCTGAAGCTCGGACTATATGTTGATGCGGCAATCAGAGGATATATCACGATGAAGAACGTGCCTATTCAGTGGGACGTAGAGCTATAATTTGTCATCTTAAGCATAACTTCGAAATCTCCCCCTATCGTGGGGAATCAAACCCCACATTAGGGGGTTCCGTTCCCCACGGTGTGGGGAGATTTCCGGCATATATTTTTATAACCTTTATTGTTTGGATAATCTTACAGACTTCTTATACAGGACTAACACAAAATCGGCATTATGGTCAAAAGATAAAACTCGTCGTATATCTTTTTTGATATGTCGGAAATAATTCGTACCTTTATATTCTGAAAAGTATAAAGACATTCCGAAACAAAAAAGAGAAGTATACAATGCTGGAAAATCATTATTACGAAGGTCTCGTTGAGGCAGGCTGCGATGAAGCCGGCAGAGGCTGTCTCGCCGGAAGCGTTTTCGCTGCCGCCGTTATATTGCCACCCGATTATGAGAACGAACTGCTCAATGACTCGAAGAAACTCACCGACCGCAAGCGCAAGCAGCTTCGCGAGATAATAGAACACGATGCCGTGGACTGGGCTGTGGGCATCGTGGAGCCTGGAGAGATTGACGAGATAAATATCCTCAATGCGAGTATCCTCGCCATGCACCGTGCTTTAGACCAGCTCAAGGTGCGTCCCGAAGCGGTGATAGTAGACGGCAACCGCTTCAAACCCTACTGCGACCTTCCATACACCACCATCGTAAAGGGTGACGGCAAATACCTCTCCATCGCTGCGGCGAGCATCCTTGCCAAGACTTACCGCGACGACTATATGGACCGCCTGGCGGAGGACTATCCGCAGTATGACTGGAAGAGCAACAAGGGCTACCCTACGAAGAAACACCGTCAGGCTATCCGTGAATGCGGTATCACGCCATTCCATCGCCGTTCTTTCACTCTCCTGCCTCCCGAAGAGCTGACACTCGACTTTGAATTCTGAAATCATCCTGAAACCAGATGGTCTGATGGTTTCTGAAGACTTGCTAACGAATGGGGTTGAGGTTTCTTATCCCGAGGGGTAACGATTTGGGTATGCTTCAAAAACCATTTTATATATAAGGATTGTTCAATCTTCGACAAGTTTTTCTTCCAGGTTGATTCCAAAGCCGATGAATTTGTCAGAAAATAATTTGTAAATTTCTGGTTTTTAGACTAAATTTGCAGCATGTGGATGTACATGCGTTGATTTAAATTTACGATTTGTACCCCAAACGCTACTAAAACATATCTTTACATGCATTTTATTGCATTCAATATTGCTGCCTATGGATTATAATTGCAGACATATCATTTACAAAATGAAAAAGGTATACTCTACAACAGTGTTATCTTTACTTCATCTGACACTCTTTGCTCAAGCAGGCGGTTCTCTGTCATATATGTATAGGCCAGGAGACATAATCCATCGATGTGGAATCGAGGATTTCTGCATCGGCACAAAAGGGGAAAATCAGATTTGGGATTATAGCAGTCTGAGAACTGACAGCAAGGACTTTATTGTTGAATACACATCCGATAAAGACAATGACGACATTGTTGTGGAAATTTCAAACGGTACAAGGTATTATTATGTCCAAGATTCTACGGCAATAAGAAATGTCGGCTATGAGAATAACAATATAGCAGTAGAATTTGACAGGCCAGAAACTGTGTTGGTTTTTCCGTTGTCTTTCGGTAACAAAAGGGCAGGAGCGTTTCACGGCAGTTGCATGTATTGTGAAGAAGTCATGGCGCGGGATTTCGGAACATATTCTGTAGAAGTCGACGGAAAAGGGAAATTGCTATTACCCGACGGAAAAGTTCTTGATAAGGTTTACAGAGTCCATTATACAAAAGACAATTGCCGAACCGCATATGATGACATTCATACCACCAAAGAACTGGTTGAATACATAAACAAAACACATTATCTGTCAAACGACAGCATAGCTACACTAACAGCCAATCAAGACAATTGTTATCGCCATACAGAAGTATACAAATGGTATGCTGAAGGTTTCCGCTATCCGATCATTGAGGCTATCGTTTACGGAAAGAACGATAATGGCGGGAACAACACCATAGCTTACTATTATCCACCCGATGAACAAGAAAAGCTGTATGATACAGAAAACGAAAGGAGGAGATCGTTATGCACAGATGGTGATAATGTGACCGACGGCAAGAATGACGAGACTGATTTGTATGACAATAAATCAAATGATGGTTCTTTGCCCTATACAATTGAGAATGGAAAGAATTCATTTGTTATCCATACATGTGTCCGCAATGCAGAAATATACGTTGATGCCTTGTTGTCTGACATCTCTGGCGTCGTTTTAAGAAGAGCGTCAGGTAATTCTGATTCTCCAATTATTATAGATTGTGCAGGACTCATAAGTGGTGAATATGCAATAAGGATTACAATCGGAGAAAAGATATACGAGAGAAAAGTCCATTATAACAATAAATAAATCAGGTCTCATTGTCATGATATTAAATTCAAAAAACATCATAACAGTATCATTGATTGCTGTTCTTGCGTTATTATCAGGGACTGTTGCCAATGCACAAAAGCCCATCTCGCCAGATCGTTCTACAATTCAAGTTCAAGACACGGTACAAGTTCCGGCTTTGTCACCAAATTATGATGATGAAACCGAACATACCCCCTTGGACAACATCCTTCCGCTGTCACCTCAAGCCGCCTCCCTCGCCAGATATGGAGAATATCCGGTAAGCCATGCCACAGGAATCCCCGATATAACAATTCCTATATATGAAATCAAACTTGGAGATTTTACTCTTCCTATCAGTATTTCGTACCATGCTTCAGGAATAAAAGTGGATGACGTAGCATCTACTGTAGGACTCGGGTGGACTCTGAATGCAGGCGGAGCAATAACAAGACAAGTATTTGGAGCACCAGACCTGACAAATGCCAGTCAAGAATATGCTGATTACAACAGACTTGTGGAACTTAGAGACAAAGCGCATAAGGATGACACTGGCACATCCATGTTAAGAACTCTTCTGTTTGGAACAGGCGGCAGTAATCCTTATTACCCGTATGACACGCAGTCAGACCGTTACTCTTACAATTTTGCCGGGAAAAGCGGCATGTTCAGATATTCATACGGGAACGGTGAATTTATTCCGATCAATTACAGCCGGATAAAAATATATGGAGATACAGATATAGAGGGCGGTTTGTTTAGAATAACGGATACGGACGGTATAGTATATGAATTCTCAGAGCAGGAACATTGTGGAGTCAAAAACGATGAGAACAACACCGATGTTTCGGCATGGTACATGACAGGAGTGAAAACCCCGTATGGTGACATATCAATAAAATACACAAATTCTTCATTGTACACGACATATACTTATTCGGAATCAGTTGTAACAGGCGTCTTTGATCATGGCAAATATTTCAGCGGTGGTTTGTATGGAAGGAGTGAGGACAGCCGATTCATTGGTGGAAGGGCAGAAATCATCTACAAGATTCCTGTCGTTTCTGAAATTTCATGGCGAGGTGGTAGTATAACATTCAACTATATGAATGACCGTAAAGACGTGTGGAAGACAAGACTTGCTAATATTTCCGTATATGACATGGATGGGAAACAGGTAAGGTTCGTAAACTTTGCCAACCGGCATTTCTGGGGATGTGATTCAACGGACATGCGGATGATGCTTGACAGTATATTCATTTCCAATACTGGCTTTTATACATTTGACTACAACGACGTAAATGTCTGTAAAATGCCGAAATACAAGAATGCGCAGTGCGGACAATTCTTGGAACAGACATCATGCGAGGCAGACTACTGGGGCTACTGGAACGGGAAGAAGAACAAGAGTTCCATTCCGAAAGAGGCGTATGAAATGTGCCTTGCAAAATATCCAGGTGCCAGAGGCAATGCCGGGTATTCCTTAGATCTTTTTGCAGACAGGACTCCTGACGATTATTATTCAAGATGTGGAATCATCCAAAGAATTACATATCCTACAGGAGGCTGTTCGGAATTCATTTTTGAGGGTAACGATTGCCAGTTCGGTGGGTTGAGGGTCAAATTCATAAAAAACTATGGCGGTTCTTGTAAGAATAATATTATAGAATATGTCTATTCCGGTTCACGGCAAATGACTAGCCATCCCCTTGACATGATGGTGTACGACTCCTTCAATCTGATGTCTAACGATCCTGACGGTATGCCAGACGTTTGTCCGTTCTCTGACATTACATGCACAGGAACTCCTATATTTCCATTAAACAGTTCCATGGTATTTTATACAAATGTAACTGAAAAATATTCCGATGGAAGCTATACGGACTTCAGCTATTCTTGTTTTCCTGAGCCGGGAGATCTTTGCGGATATTTCACAGAACGTCCTCCGCAACTCATGTACCAGTCACTTAATGACTTCGGGATTACATCGCCTTTTCTGACCGGTAAAGTTGTGCATGACATCAATGGGAAACCCGTATATGAAGAGTCTAACACATACGAAAACAAAAGTCTTGCGACTTTCTGTGCAGGAATAAAAATTGTAAGTTTCGTACGGACATCCTCGCCGTACGGAAGATGCATTTACAACGATATCGGTTACGGGCCGTACTATGTCAACAGCGAAACAATAAGGTTTGACAGTGTCGTCGTACATCCGTTTATCACCCGGATAATTTCCGCAAAGACAACAGACTACATCACCGGGGTGACAACAATCAAAGCCTACACCTACGACGATGCTTCAAGAACAGTAAAGCCACGAAGCATTAGCGTTGAAAACAGTGACGGAAAGACTCATACTACAGAGTACCGATATGCCTTTGATTTTGGCGATGAACGGCACAGGAGAATGACGGATGACTATAACATGTATGATGCCGTTGTCGAGACAAGGAACTCCTGTGAGGGAATGAGCATGACAGTTGAGCAAACGGAATATACAGAGAAAAACGACTGGATTTATCCAGAGATTGTCAACAAGTCCATACTTGGAAGTACAATGTTTGAGAAATACCGTTTCGACGGTTACGACAATTGCGGTAACCTTACAAAACTTGTCACAAACACTTGCGATGTTGACAGTATTGTCTGGGGATACAATGGCATGCATCCTACGGAACATCTGCATAATGGCAGTCTTGTGGAAAAATATTTATGGAAGCCCCTGTGTGGTGTTTCTTCCCTAATAAAACCTAACGGACAAGTAATCAATTATGGCTATGATACGGCTGGCAGACTGTCTTCCGTAAGCGATGCTTGGGGAATAAAGCAGAGGTTCGGCTATAATTACAGCAATGGTATAAAAGACGAATGCATTTATGACAATACTAGTAATTATGTTAAGACCACGAATGTCCTTTCCGCTGATGAAACTTGCCGGAATGTTTCACTGCAGTATGTCGACGGACTGGGCAGACCGTTTGACAGTGCGACCGATGCATCAAGCGAAAATGGAAAGCTTGTACATTCGTTTTCTTCATACGACGGCAAGGGAAGAGTGTGTCGGAAATGGTTGCCTGCGATTTCTGACGATGAGAGCAAAATCCTGTCGGAGCAGGACTTTGCAGACATTTCGCGGAACACTTACGATGACAGTATGGCATACAGTGACATTACGTACGATGCCTTGGACAGGAACGTTTATAAATCCACTCCCGGTACATTGTGGAAAGACAAGGGCAAAGGCGTGGAATACATAGGCAACGGAGACAGGGACGTTCGTTGCTTTTCTGCACCATTTGACAAAATTTCCCTTGTAGACAATGGCTTCTACAAGCCAAATATGTTGCATGGTGAGAAAACTACCGATGAGGATGGACACAGCCTTACCATCTTCACAGACAAACTCGGTCGGAAAATACTTGAAAGGCGTAATGACGGAAAGAACAACAACGACACTTACTTCGTCTACAACGACCTCGGACAACTGCGGTATGTCCTGTCACCGGAATACCAATACTCCGGATATAAGGAAAAGTATGCCTACGAATACCGCTATGACGTTAGGGGAAATGTAGTAAAGAAGATTCTCCCCGGATGTGAATACACACAGTATTGGTATGACAGAGGAGACAGAGTCTCGTTTTTTCAGGATGCCGCTCTTCGGGATAATGGCATGTATCGTTTTTTCCTCTACGACAGTCTCGGCAGACTTGCCATGCAAGGTGTGTGTAAAGGCTGCCATAGGAGTGAAGAGGTGAATACTGCTGAATATAAAGAAAATGTCAATGGAATTTGCAATACGGGATACGTTATTCCTTTATCAGATAAAATAACCGATCCTGACCTTGAGACAGTGAACTATTACGACAACTATACATTCCTGCAGAGGTATTCTGCCGAACTTGGAAGTCTCGTTCCCGACTTTCAGGTGAAGGGAAACTGTGCACTGGGGTTACAGACGGGAAAGGTTCAGAAGGCAAGCGGCGGTGGAAAGGTAATCGAAGTGTCCTTCTACGACGGCAAGGGACAGCCTGTTGATATTCGAAGGCTTCAAGTCGGCAAGAGGTTGACTTGCACACATACGGATTATTCATATACGGGGAAACCGGCAAAAGTCTTTGTTGACGAATATTCTGTCAATGGCAGCGGCAAGACTCTTGTCGCATCGCAAATAATAGAAAACGTTTATTCCAAGAAAACCGACAAATTGCTTTCTACTTCCATTTCCGTCAACGGCAGGAAAGAAACTACGCAATGCTTCGAATATGACGATCTGGGAAGGATAAAAGTGGTCAGAAGAGGTGGCAATGCCGGAGCCGTATCCTATGACTACAATATTCAGGGTTGGCCGACAAATATCGACAGCAAGGATTTTCATGAAGAACTGCATTATACCGACGGTGTCGGCACGCCGTGTTTCAACGGCAACATCAGCAGTCAGTTGTGGTCTACTTCTGATTACTGTCAGATAAGAGGCTACAAATTTGAGTACGACGGACTTGACAGGCTGAAGGAAGCCGTTTATGGCGAAACGCCGTCCTTGTCAGACAAGCAGAACCGCTATAACGAGAAGGTCATAGAATACACCGCCAACGGAGCGATGAAACGCTTTCAGCGTAGAGGAAGGAAAGACGACGGTGAATACGGAAAGATAGACAACCTTCATATAAAACTCAACGGCAACCAACTGTTGAGCGTCGTTGATGACGCATTGCCGGCAAACAAATACTCATCGTTCAACTTCATTGATGGGGCTAACGAAACTGTCGAGTATGAATACAATGGTGTGGGGGCTTTGACAAAGGACTTGAACAGGGGGATGACCATCCGCTATGACAATCTTGACTATCCGAGACACATTGAATTCAATGACGGGAATTCCACGACATTCTCTTATCTGCCTGACGGAACGCTTCTGTCAAGGGAATACGGCTTGAAATATACCGGCAGGAAAGGAGAATCCAATGGTGCTATTGGAATTGCCAATGGTGCAGACGGTGTGACAACTGATGTTCCATCGCTTTCGAATCCCCAGATTGCAGAGCGGCCAAGTCTGATAGTTTTTGGCAAAACCGAATATAGCGGAAACATCATATACAAGAACGGGGAGGTCGACAAGGTCTTGTTCCCCGGTGGATACTGCACATTCGATAGCGAGAATAACAGTCAGCCGATATTCCATTACTATACCCAAGACCATCTTGGCAACAACCGTGTAGTAACGAAAGAGGACGGAACCATAGAGCAGATAGTGCATTACTATCCTTTCGGAGGAACATTCAACGATGCCGGACTAAATGCAAGTTTGCAGCAATACAAGTATAACGGCAAGGAGCTCGACAGGATTGCCGGACTAAATACCTACGACTATGGGGCGAGACAATACTTCTCGCCGGTGCCGACGTGGGACAGAATGGATGCGCTGTGTGAGAAATATTATAATATTAGTCCGTATGCGTATTGCAAGAACAATCCGATAAAGTTTATTGATTTATGGGGAATGGTTTTGGGGGATTATTATGATAATAAAGATAATTATATCGGAAGTGATGGAATTAATGATAATGAGATGTATGTGTTGAGAACTACAAACGCATACTTTGATTCTTATTCTGAATATGGTCAAAGGGCAAAAGTTACAAATATAAGCAAAAAGCAAGCAAAAGCAGCAATTGCAGAAATTCAAAGCCACAATGGAGATTCTTCTTATGATTTTAGCCATGCAAGAAATAGTTTCGTAAGAATTGATGGAACAACAGAAACAAGGAGAAAAGTTATGAGTTTTATTAAAGACGATGGAACTGGAGGTGATAAACCCAATAATAATCGGGAATACCTTGTCTATTTTGACAAACAAGACCAAACAGATATAAGATATAGAGTTGGCGATATAGGGAATCCAGATACAGACAGAGATATAAGCTTAGGATATAAAGGATACGATGGAATGGCCTATTTCCATACTCATCCAAGTGGATATTCTAGCAAAGGTTGGAAACAACCTCCTTCTGTACAAGATATCTCAAATGGTGAAAAATTCAACATGTATGTTATTGGCATGGGAAATAAAACTGTTTATATATACAATAAAAATGAAGGAATCATAGCATCATTTCCTATCAACACTTTTTTAAAATGAATAATATGAAGAGACTATTTTGGATATTTTTATTCACATTAAATTTTACGGATATTACAGCGCAAAGTTTCTATGACATGTTAAGAGAGACCATGGATTCTACGTATGTATAT
>CAVBFA010000146.1:0-9085 GCA_963594595.1 Oscillibacter sp.
TCGTGCCGTTTCAAATTCTTGAATTTGCAACAAAAGCCCTATAAAATCATGATATTTGGAGGCTTTTTGTCAGTTTTTTCCTTGTATTTTGTTTGTTTTGATACAGCTATCCAAGGTTCAAATCGTCAAAAAGGGCTGACACCTCGTGGGAAGTGCCAGCCCTGATTCAGGTATTATTTCAGATGTCCTTGTGTTATCAGAATGCTATTTTCTCTGACTGGTTTCTGGTGGAGAAGATGTATATGCCGCGGCCCTTGAGTCTCACGGTATGGCTGCCTTCTGATTCCACCTTGTAGAGATGCTGCAGAGCGCCTCTCATATCATACACCCTGAGAGTCTGCCCCTTCTGAAGACCTTCCACCGTTGCTCCATAATCGTTGCAGCTCACGGTGAACTTCTTCTGTTCGCTGTCGTCAGCAACCACTTCTTCCACTCCGTTAGGAACCACCTGCAGATCATTCTTCTCAAGATACACCGCAGAGGCGTTGTTGTTGAAATTCTGGTCGCTCACCACGTTGCCGAAACCATCCAGCGTGTAGGCTACGGCATAGAGCATCACCGACTCCGGCACCTTGCCCACAAGGAGGCAAGCCACTGCCGAATTGCCCTGCTCTGCAAATTCAGCAGCCGAGATCTGTGTTTCGTTGGCATATTCGTAAGGCTTCTGGCCATTGATGTCGTGATAGAGTGCGATGTGGGTGCGGTAGTCGGGTTTCAGACTTACCGGCGACTCGTTCATCACGTTGAGCAGCACTACGGTGTACTTGTCTGGCATTGCCTCGCCCAGGTCCTTTACGTCATCGCCCACATTGATTACGGTGTCGGCAGATGCCACATAGTAGTTGTCGCCGCCTTCTACGAAGGTGCTCAGAGGAGTCACCTTCATGTCTACGGTCTGCAGCTGTATTGCCGGCGTTGCCTGTGCCGCTTTCATGCGTGGACGGCGGCGGTTCTGCTTCCTGGCGCCGACCGTGGCCACACGTGCCTGCTCATAGGAGCGTGTCTGGAGTCCGGAGGCGTTGAAGTGAGGAGTGATGACCGGCACCACGCCATTCTCGAGCTGCGGGGTATACAATGCCAGGTCGCTCAACACCTCGCTGTGGCCGGGATATATGCTCACGTTGAATGTCTTGGTCACCGATTCGTCGCCGAGCTTCATGTCAACATAGTCGATCACGTCCTTGCCCTCATTGAACACCACGGCATAGTAGCCGAAGTCGGTGCCGCGTTCCACCTGGGTGTCGATGCCGGCATGGCGTATCGTGAAGTCGTTGTCGAAATAGTTGGTGCCCTCAACCACGTTTGCACCTCCGGTCGCACTGTCGTAGAATGTCACCGCACCGGTTATGCTGCTCTCGTCGGGCAGATAAGCATCGTAGAAGGAGATGTCGAGACCGCCTTCCGACTTTGCGATAAGCTGCGGACAGGAGATGAAGTATGTGGTCTGTCCCTTGTCGTTCTTCGTTGAGCGTATCAATGCTCCGTAAACGCTCGGGGTGATGTTCAGCATGTCGTTCTGCTCGTCGAGCAGCTGGGTGGATTCTCTCCATACCAGAGCCATCGCCTTGTCAGACTTGATGAGTCTGAAGTCGTCGATGTTTCTGTTTCTCAAGCCCAGGGCTCCCAGGTCGCTGACCATTCCGTCGTCGGCAAGCGAATAGAGATGGATGTCGAATTTGGTCTCTTCGTCACCGCTGCTGTTCTTGTCGGTTTCATCAACGAGTGCCGCTCCGAAGAGTCGTCCTGAGAAGTTCACGAGCTGAGGATTGGTGGCCGTCATGTCGTTGTTTACCACAAACCGGAGGTTGCCTCCACTGTCATAACCCACAGAGGCGAGCGTGTATTTGGGCACATCGCCTTCGTTGTAGTCATATTCCGTAGTGCCGAGCGTGGCGAGCATATACGGTTTGCCGCCGAGCATTGCCATAGAGTAGTCGCCTATCGAGGCTCCCACCTTGGTAGGGGTAACGGTGATGGCGTCGCCCCACTTCGTTCCGTCAAACTGCTTGAGATACAGGTTGCCTTCCACGCCGCCCGTCTTCTCCATATATCCTGACGCCTTGAACTCGCCGCCTTTCCATGCCACTGCCGCACGTCCCGATTCGTCTATTGCCGTGCGCGGAGTGTAGTTGGCAAGGTCGGCTCCGCTCAGCATCGTTGGTGCAGACCATGCCGTGCCGTTGTAGACGGATGCCTTGATGCCAACGTATTTTGGCGATTCGTCGGCGTCGTTGATCTTGTCTTCGGGTGCGGTAGACACTTCGTATGCCATGATGCCCTTGTCGTCGGTGCTGCTCACGTCTGCCGTAACGATCGGTTCGCCGATGCCCGAATTGAAGAGCTTGCCGCTTCTGAAGAGCATGTGGGAGTCGGTCATATCGGCTGCATTTATCTTATAGTATGCCATGTCGGTGCCGCCGAACATATATCGGGGCTCGGCATAGGTGTCAACGTCGCTTAGCAGTATCTTGGTGTTTTCGGGCGCTGCCGAGAGCTTCAGCGGTTTGTACACCGAGCTTCGGAGCGTGGTGACCGTCTTGGCGTCATCCTGAGAGTCGCGCTTCTTCAGCGGATTAGTCATGTCGTCGGGGTCATACCATGTCTTGTCGAACGAGGCTATGCGGTGTTCGTATCTTGCTTTCCAGAACAGGAACTTGGCTTCTGCATACGCCTTCAGGTCGCCTGCCACTTTCATCCTGCTGCCTGAATAGGTGTAGGACGACGGTATGTAGTCGGGCTTGTCTGTCACGTTCGGGTCGTTGTAGAGCTTGCGTGCTCCCTTGAGATATGGCTTGTAGCGTATCTCTGAATCGAACGATGCCGAAAGCGAACCCTTCACACCACAGATGGCACGGGCGATATAGATGTCGATGCCTGCTCCGATGTTGAACGATGTGCCCAGCGAGACTGTGGTGTGCTGAACCACATCGTGCATGAAGTTGGCATTGGTCTTCACGCCCCACTGGTAGTCGTCTTCGTCGGGATATTCCAGTGCCACGTATGTGCTCGTCTCGCCCGACAGTGACATCTCTGCCTTGAACAGCGGAGTGTTCAGACCTGTGCGCACAAAGCCCGATGCCTCGGTCTTGATGCCGATGCCCGACGCTCTCGGCACGTAATGGCCGGAGGCATCTTTCACGAAGCGGCCTTCGAGCCATCCGCGCAGACCTACGAATGCCGTAGGGAAGCCCAACGCACGGTCTTCTCGTGCATACTCTGTCTTGTCGTGGGTTACGGCGCGCTGGATGTTGTAGAACACGTTGTCCATATCGGCAAGGAAACTTGCCTTGTCTATCATATCCATGGCCTGTCCGCCAGGCAGGAAGTTCCACGACATCACGCCACGGACCACATAGCTGTTGTTCAGCTTCTGCACACCGACATTGAACGGCAGCACCACGTCGGTAGGCAGTTCTATCTCATAATCGTCAACGCCGTATGCGTTTCTGTTGTCGGGCATATCGACCTTGAATTTGTCGAATGCGTCGTTGAATCGTTCCAGGTCTTCGCCGGAGCACATGTCGCTCACATGCTCCTGACCCACAGGTGCCTCTGTCTCGGCATATTTAGACATATACAGGGCGTCTTCGGTGAGGTTCTTGAAATAGCCGAGAGCGATTTCATCGCCCGACTTAAGCGACACATACACCTTTTCTTCCGTCTCCGGCTTCACGAAGCTTTGGGGCTTCAGGTCGTATGTGATGTAGGTGTATTTATATCCAGTATTGTGGGTGAAAGTATAATTGGCATTGTAGTCGGAAGAATAATTCATGCCTTCACTCTCATCCCAGATTGGTCCTGGATCAGAGCTTCCATGGTCGGAGAACCAGTTTGCCGGGTAGATTTTCTTCTTTGTGCCGCTTTCGTTCCTTAGTGTCAGATAAGAGGCAGGACCATATCTGTTGTCTCTGTTTTTTTCGTGTGCCACCCATTTATAGTCCGTGTCATAATATACTATCGTGAGTCTTAACGTAGGCTGCTCCACGTTTTCCACGCTGCCATCCCAGTTACGGGTTTCAACGGCGGGTCTGAATCCGCCTTCGTAGGCTATACGGCTGTTTGCTCCCACATAGCTGGCTGAGGTCCACTCTATCTGGTCGAATTCCTTTTCTGTGTATACGTCCTTAGGCTCTTCGATGCCCGGCGTGCGATAGCACAGGCTCACCACATCAAACGGGCGTTTGGCAATGCGGCGGCGCATAGGGATGGTGATGGTCACCTTGTTGTCGGCATCGGCATAGCCCAGATATCCGTCGGCGCTGATGGTATGGCCGTCCACCTTGAATTCTGTGCCGAAGAAATAGGGCACGTATCCGTCGGCATTGATAATTGGCTTCAGCCCCGAATGGTCGGAAATGGAACTGCTTGATTGGTCGTTATACAGTTGCAGTTTCACAGTGCCGTCCGGCTGCACTGCATAGGAATATGAGTTTTCCAACGTTATTCCGCTCTTTATCTGTTTTCCCGTAGAGGCATCTACGAGCTTGAAATACAGGTCGGTGAATCCGTAGAGATTCATCGTGTTGCAGAGCGATGAGGTTGTCCATTCGGTCACTTTCTTTCCACCAAACAACGATGAGCTGATCGGCTTCACATTGTCGAGCGAGGCTGGCAGGATTACCGAGTGGGCGGTACCTTCGGGCACGGAGTCGGTGAGGCTGATGATGCGGGTGATCACACGCTTCTCGTTGAGCACGATGGTCTGCGCACGGCTGTAGTTCCACTTCGTGTCGAACCAATCGGCATGTTTTATGAGTTTTCCGTTGATTTCTCCGTCAGCAGTCTTGTATACCATATAGAGGTCTTTGATGTTCTGCGCACCGCCTCCTATGAGATTCAGCTTGAAGGCATAGCGGGGGAAGTCGTCTGGGGTGCAATCGGTGAAGGTCATCTCCTTTTCCAGTCCCACTTCGGGCCAGCGCACATAGAACGAATGGGTGGCTCCGTCGGCTGGGAACAAAAGCGGAACACGGTATTCGCTTGAAGAATTGTCTGCCACTTTGCTGAAACTTCTTATCACCGTGGGCGAACCTGGATCATCGGGGTTTTCCACCGCCACTTCACACTTGCCCCACCATGTGGGATATTTGTAGACGCGCACATTTACGGTGTATGCGTCAAGGATGTAGGCTTTGGCGAAATTGGCGTTTGAAAATTTCTCTACTCCCTTCTTGTTGTTGAAAGCCGACTTGCCGTCGTATGTGATACAGCCATCCGAATAGCCCAGATGTATATCTATATCATCCGGATTGGCGTATTTGCCGGAGATACCGGATGTCTGCTGGACCCACTGTCCCGGTTTGCCGTTGTCATCATAGTTTCTGGCGCGCAGGGTGAACATATAGTTGTAGTCTTTTGCCAGTAAGCCATTCATCATCTGGGATGCTGAAGCATAGCGGGTGTTAAGGTCGAGTTCGATACCGGGGTTTTCTCCCGACTCGTCGAAGATCTTGCTGTCTGGAGTCAATTCGCCCGGACCGTAGCTCACATTGTAGGTGTCTACGGTTTCAAACTTGCTGTTTTCAACATTGTTATTGCGGCGGGTAACGTTCAGCTCCACGTCGAATCCTTTTTTAGTGTCAAGGCCCGACACGTTTGTCATGACCATATAATTGTTCTGATATACGCTAAGACCCTTGAAATCACCTTGATAGTCGTAGTTGAAGCCGCGGGATATCTCGGGCTTGGCGATGTAGTCTTTCATATACACGTCGGCGGTATACACGAGCGTGTCGCGCTGTGAGGTCTTCTTGTTGATGATGGGCAGATACATCTTCATGGTGCAGCTCGGCACGTGATTCCCCTTTGAGTCGTATTCGCTCTTCAGGATGAATGACTTGTCTACTGGAATACTCAGATATGAATTTGTTCTGAAACACCATCTGTTGACAACCTTCTCCAGCGGCCAGCCGTCTCCGATAAACGTCATGGTCTGAGTGGGGTACTTATCGGGATGGGCATGGATGAATTCTGCCTTGACATACGCTGCATCGAAACGGAAAATGTCGTTGTATGCCACATCAAGGTCGAAATCCCAGTCGTCGGCATATTCGGTGCCATTGCGCAGCGAGATGTCGTCGAGGAAGATATAGTTTGTTCCCGGCTTGTAGTCGATGTGGGCATACAACTCGTCGGGCTTTGCCGACACGCTGCCGTCCGCGGGCTCGAAGACGGCTGTGAGCTGAATGTTCTCGCCGTCTGCCGTAAATCGGAACTCGCGCTCTGTTGACGCCACTATGCCGTCGCGGAGCCAGCCCACGAACTTGTATCCTGCCGCAGGAGTGGCGCTTACGCTGGCTGCTTCGCCTCGCGTACAGAACGCTTCGCCCTTCACGTCGCCGCCGTCTTTGATATTCTTGAATATGATAATGCGCGATGCGGCGTCTCTCCACATCGTGAGCTTATACTTGTTCCAGTTTGAATCTTCTGCATACAGGCAGTATGCGGTTTTGGGCACAGAGAGATATACGCCGGAATAGTCATCGGTCACCGCTCCGCCCGTTGCCGGCGGCGTGGAGCGTGGAATCTGGATGGCCTGCAGCTGTATGGCTTTTGCAAAGGCATTCTTGCCGACATAGCCTACTGAGGCTGGCAGACTGTAGTTATAAACACCGGTGATTGAGGTGCCGTAGAGGGTAGACCGCCGTTCGCCGTTCTGATAGAAGGCTTCGTCTTCTATGCGCTCCACTCCCTCGTCGATGGTCAGGTAGCGGGCTGTGGTCCATCTGGCAAAGGCACGGCGCGGTATTTTCTTGATAGAACCGGGGATGAAGAGGGAATAGATGCCTGACATTCCTTCGAAGGAGCTTTCGCCTATCTCCGTGATGCTGTTGGGCAGCCTTAACTCGTAGGCGTTGTCGGTGCCGCGATAGGATGTGCGGGGGCTGGTGTTGCTGAATGCGTACGCACCGATTTTCTGCAAGCCTTTGTTGAACCTGAATTCTGTGAAAATCCATGGATGCTCTTGGTCTGACTGGGCGAAGGCGTATTCTCCGATCTCGCGCACGTTGTCGGGTAGCACCACGGTCTTGATTTGGGAATTGGCAGCGAAATAATCTGGAATCTTGGTCCATTTTCCTTTGGGAAGGATGAGCTGGTCTAACTTCGCATTCTCAAACATTAGCTTCGGCAACGATTCCAGATAATGGTTCGCCTTGAACTCGATGCTGATGTTGTTTGTCGTGTTGCTGAAGGTCTGCGCATAAGATTTCTGTATCGTGCCGGGAAACACTATTCGCACCTTAGTGGTATGGTTGTTGGCATTTATTACTGGCACTCCTACGTCACGGCCAATGGTAGTGACCATGAACAGCCCGAGAGTGCTTGGAATCTCGATGTTGATACTGTCGGGCAAATCACTGGAGTAATCAGGAATGTTGATGCCTACCACTGCCACCTTACTGGTAGACAGCGTGGCGTAGGTGATATAGCCGTCGGTCCATTCTTCTGCCGAAGCTTGCCTGGGAACAAGCCAGCAAAGGGCTATGACGGCCATAATGTAATGGGTTAATAGCTTTTTCATAACTCACATAATTTAGGTTAATAAAAAGGATATGCCTATCTCCTATCTATAAAGATATGCCTATCTCCTATCTATAAAGATATGTCTATCTCCTATCTAAAAGGATGTGTCTTTCTCCTATCTAGAGAATATGTCTATCTTCCATCTAAAGAATATGCTCTGGCAAATTTAAGCATTCTGCCGTAGCTTTGCCGCTCCTCCGACCTGCCTGTTGGTTACAAAAAGCGTAAAATGTAACGAAAAAGCCCGTTTATTTAATCAAAATCGGTCATTAGGGCTTGCTGGGATTTTTTTATTTGAAGAGTTGAACATATTTATAAAGGAGTGAACTTTGTGTGGCTTTAGTCACCACATTACACACTATGGTGTGGAAAAGGTCTACACTTGTTCCACACTTTTCCACACTTCCACACATTGTGGAAAAAATCATTATTCTGCAATACCCATTGATTATCAACACTTTACAATTTTATACCTATTTTTGGCACGGCCATTGCAATATAATTAGCGAACGACGCAACGGACCAGAAATCCTGACGACGGAGAAGATAATTCTTAGGACAGACAACAAATCCTGACAACAGAGAAGATGATCTGAACGACGGACGAAGGAAGCCTAAACGACGGAGAAGTCAATCTGAACGACGGAGAAGATGATTCGAACTACGGAGAAGTCAATCCGGAGGAAGGAAAAAATCCGAAGCGGAGTTCAACGAGAGAACAAGAATATTATAAACAGTTTAAAAATTTGAAGGATATGAAGAAGTTATTTTTTGCAGCTATCGCAGCTATCGTAATGGTATCAGTAAGCAACGTTTTCGCTAACAACGCAATGACAGTGAGCAACAATTCAGCAGTGGCAGACTCTACAGTAGTAGACCAGACAGATTCAACGGAGGCTCCAGTTGAAGCTCCGGCAGAGGAGCTGAAAGACTCGGCAGAGGAAGTGGCACCGGGCGCTGACGACACAGCACTGGTAATCTACTCTGACTCTACAGAAGTTGATTCTACAGATACCGACTCTACTCAGAACGACACCACAACACCGGCAGCCCCTCAGGTGGCATAGTAAATGGGGAAGTATAAACCCAAATAAATGATTTGGGAGAAAGGGGTTACCACTTATTCATAACTATTTCTGACAGGATAACTGTTCGGCCTGCATCTACTTGGCAAAAGCAAGAGGTGCAGGCCTTTGTGCTTAAAACAAATCAGCCAGAGGGCATGCATTTCTGTCATCTGCATGGAGGATATATCCAGCATGGCATATACCTCCTACATAGCATATATGTCCTACATGGCATATACGTCCTACATAGCATATACGTCCTACATGACATATACGTCCTACATGACATATACGTCCTACTTTCAAGAAAATACCGTCTACAACTCCCAGCTTTACAAAATAATACTTAACTTGAAAAAATCACTATATTTCCACTATAATAGCAAAAAGAGTTTCGCAGGTTATGTTTAAACATTGATGTTGTAGTGTTGTTTTTTGTCATTATGGCACATGACATCCCTACATCACTAAATTCATGTTCTAGATAGAATCAT
>CAVBFA010000147.1:0-6761 GCA_963594595.1 Oscillibacter sp.
CCAGATGTATCCTCTCACGTTGGCGTAGCCCATCTGCCTGAGGTATACGATGTATTGCCCCACCTGTCTGGCGTATTTTTCGTTGTGCTTTCCGAACTTGAAGTCCACCACCACCACTTCGTCGCCGTCTTTCATCACGCGGTCGGGCCGTCGTGCCACGATTTCCTTCTTTCCGGTCTTTTCGTCGGTTTCCTCGCAGATTATCGTGCATTCGTTGAAGAGCGTCCATCGGGGCGAGAACCATTCTGCCACGAGTTCGTTCTCAGTAAGATATCCGTTGAGCAGGCTCTGCAGCTTCTCCCGGTCCAGGTTGTCACCATAGAGTATTCCTTCGGCTTCAAACCTGTCGAGCACGGATTCCACGTCGGCTGCCGTCTTGATGCCTGAGAATATCTGGTGCAGGATGTTTCCCACGCTGATATAGTCAGCCTTTTGTTCCGTGTTTTCTTCCTGTCCTTCTTCTTCGTTTTCCTGTATGAATTTCCTGCTGTTGTTGCTTTGTCTGAACTCCAGCGGTATTTCGTGGTGCTCTATGGTGGCTGCCACCGAGCGGTCTTGCTTCAGAAACACGTTTTCCGAATTCTTGTCTTCCTCCTTGGTTTTGCCCGGGCAGAATTCCCCGTATGTGAACGAGAGTTCTGCGCTGTTGTCATTCTCGCCTTCTATTGTGGCTCCTTCTAGCGCCTTTGGCTTTTTAGCCAGACTCTGCTCTATGAGCATGGAGCGTGTTCCAGCTGCGTTGCGCTTGCCTATCACGAAGAGGTTCTTCTTCGGTCGGGTGAAAGCCACGTAGAGCAGGTTGAGGTTGTCTATGGTGTTCTGCATGTGTTCATACTTGTAGTCGTTGGCATAAATCGACTTTGCGAGTGTGGGCGAGTAGCTGATGGGGATGAGGGGCAGCTGACTGAACGGCTCCACGGCTGGGTGACACCAGATGTTGTTTCCGTAGAGTTCCAGCTTCCAGTCGCAGAACGGGATTATCACGTTGTCGAATTCCAATCCCTTGCTCTTGTGTATGCTGATAATCCTTAGTCCGTCGATGTCGTCGGTCTGTATGGTTCTCGAGTGCAGGTTGTCGTCCCACTCTCTGAGGAATCCCGACACGTCAGCCGACATATCTTTGATGTATGCGTTGAGATAGTCGAAGAATGCGCAGATATATGCTCCGTCCTCCTTCATGCGGTCGAGCTTGAAGATATGGAGTAGCTCCTCGCAGAGTTCGAATAGCGGCAGTTCTTTCAGCTCTTCCTGGTGTGCGGTATATTCCTCGGGCAGCAGGCTGTCGCCCTGGTCTTTCATGTTTAGCATTTGGTTGCCGGAGAATGTGCCGTTGCCTGTGACGAGCGAATAGTTCTTTGTCAGACAGGCTCTCGTGAGCACGTCGTCTCCGCCATACAGATAGCGCAGGGCGTCTATGATGCAGCACACGGCCACGGAATGGTCGAGCCTGAAAGCCTCGTCGCTCACGATGTTCAGGTCGGGATGACATTCCGTGAAATAGTTTGCCAGCAGGGGTATGTATCTGTTTGAGCGCAGCAGTATGGCTATGTCGCGCTGTCTCACTCCTCTTTGCAGCAGGTCGTGGATGGTGTCGGCAAGTATGGCGAACGTGTTTTCTTCGTAGCCTTCGGCTGGCAGCAGCCTGACACTCACGAGTCCCTTGGCCTCTGTCTTTTTTGTCTGCTGCTTCACGTCGGCATAGGCTGTTTTTATCTGCTGCGCATAATTCCGGTCTGTATTGCTTTCGTTAGTGTATTCGGTGTCTATGGCAGAGAGAAAGAATGCGTTGTTGAAATAGATGATATTCTGCTCGGAGCGGTAGTTGATGTCGAGAGGTATCACGTCAACGGGGTATCCGGGGAATGCTTCTGCGATATTGCTGAGCAGGCTCCATTCTCCGGCTCTCCATCTGTAGATGCTCTGCTTTATGTCTCCCACTATGAGGTTGTCTGTCGCCCCCTCGGGCGTGGTCTTGGCGTGGCTCAGACATTCGCTGAGCAACACCTTGAAGTTTTTCCATTGCACTACGCTCGTGTCCTGGAACTCGTCGATCATGATGTGGTTGAGATGTGTTCCTATCTTCTCGAAGATGAACGGCGAGTCGGAGTCGTTTATCATCATGCGCAGCAGGTGTTGTGTGTCGCTGAGCAGGAATCTGTTGGCTTCGGCGTTCATCTCTTTCACCTTGTTTTCTATGTCTCTGAGCAGTCTGAGGTTGTTGATGTTCTTGAGCGTTGCGGCCACGGAGTTCACTATAGTCACGGCCGTAGTCCTTTCCTTTTCCGCCCTCTCGAGCAGGGGTATGAGGCTTTCGCGTGCAGCTCGGATTATGAGGTCCCGGTTTTTGTTCGTCTTCGCCACCCAGTTTTCTTCGCTCTCCATGCAGTTTGCAACGGTCTTCGGTATGAAATTCCTGTCACTGAGGTCGTCTTCGATCAGTCGGTGGAAGTATTTCTGTATTCCGCTTCTCTGCCCACCCTTGAAATCCTCCTCCTGTATTCCGTATCTGCTTATGAGCGTGAAGAATTCAGAGCTTGTTTCCTTGAGGATCTCTCGTGCTGCGTTCTCTTCAGCGCGCAGCTTGGTGCGGTAGGAGGTGAGGAATTCGCTGTCGGAGAGCTTTTCGTTCACCACTTTTCCGATTTCACGATACTGGTCGTTGAATATCATCCGTCCGAAATCCTTCACTGAGCCTATGATGTTCCAGCTGTTGTTCTTGTCTATGTTTTCCATTATGAACCTCACGATCCATGAGAAGAGGGGCGACTTTCTGTCGAGCTCCTCTATCATGAGGTCCACGGCCTGGCTTTCAATTGCCGTGTCGTTGAGTTCCACTCTGAGGTTTGCCGAAAGATCGAGTTCGCGTGCAAGGTTTCTGAGCACGCTCTGGAAGAACGTGTCTATGGTCTCCACGTGGAAATAGTCGTAGTTGTGTATGAGGAGCGAGAGGGCTGCTGAGGCTGCTTTTCTTATGTCGTTTTCCGCCATCTGCGTCTCGCAGGCTATCTTTTTCAGATAGTCGTCGGATTCTGCAAGCCCTCGTGATATTCCGTAGAGCTGGCTCAGTATTCGGGTTTTCATCTCCTCGGTGGCTTTGTTAGTGAAAGTCACGGCCAGGATGTTTCTGTAGCTTGCCGGATTTGTTACGAGCAGCTTTATGTATGCCACTGCGAGCGTGAATGTCTTTCCGCTGCCGGCGCTTGCCTTGTAAACTGTGAGTGAACTCATGTGTGGATTTATTGCGTTTTTTAAATATTTCTGTTATATAATACTCTGCCTTAACCTCTCGTTTTTGTCCAAGATTAATTGATGCCCAAGAGTTAAAGTCACTCCCTAATGGGAAGCTAGGTGGGGGCTGAATGGTAAGATGCTGGTTACTCCTTTTGGTGGATTACTCCGTTTGGTGGGGTCTGAATTCATATGGGGAGTTTCTAGGTGTGTGTCCTCACCAGTCTCTGAACAGCTCCATGCTCATTCTGATGCCCGTACCCTCGAAGTGTTTGTTGCTCACCCCCAGGAAGAGTCCCATGGAGAAGAGACGGTTTGTCAGTCCGTAGCCACACTCCAGATAGGGGTGGAGCTTGTCTGTGAAGAGCGTGTTGCAATAGAGCCTCTCTGTCTCGATGAATTTGCCCACGAAGGGTATTCTCGAAACGAGCAGCAGGGGCGACTCATAGGTCAGATTGCTGTTCACGTAGTATTTCGAGGCGTTATACCAGTTCTTGTTCAGCAACTGGAACTCCCCCGTCCAGTCGTCGTTCCATCCATCTGAGATGGAATTGTATTTGAAGTTTCTGTAGTCCAGGAAGTATGCGCCCTTGCTTCTTGACGTATACATTCCGTATCCTATCTTCATCGAGAGCACACGGAGCTTCATTATCGGTATTTTCCACGAGGCGTCGATTTCCATACGCTCGTAGTTCATGTCGGAGTGCATCACTCCCTTTATGCCGCGCTCGTAGTCGTAGGTCAGCACTGGTCCCCGATTATGCCACGGGCTCCACACCAGCTGCAGGGTGGGGGAGAATGAGTGATATTTCGGCTTCCTGCCCGTTGCAGCGAAGTCCTGCGGGTCAACCGCCGTGCGCCTGTGGTAGGCGAATCCTGCGCTCAGCCTGAGTCTCGGACTTATGAGGAAACCGGTGCGGAAGCGCCAGAACATGTCTTTGAAAAGGTCGAGCCTCAGGTTCTCCCATCTGATGGAGTCGTACGACTCATGCTTGAGCTGCGTGAGGATTTCCGAATTGAAGATATGGTTGCCCGTTCCGTATTCCGTCTCTATGGCCATCCGCTTCCCCAGTGTGAGACGCATCGGGATGTTGAAATACACCTGTCTGAGCTTGAACGAATATCCGAGCCTCGCGCCCATGCTGAGCCTTGCGTCGGAGCTGAAATCCAGATTTCCGTTGAGCTTTATGCGATAGGTCACCCCTTTGTAGCTGCTGTAGCCCAGATAGAGAGGGTTTATTATGGGCGACATCTTGAAACTACCCCTCATGCTGCCTCCGAAATTGCCGCCCAGCCTGTCTATCAAATAGCTTCCCATGTCTTTCCAAAAGCTGCTTTCTCTCCGGCTGCGCCTCGTTGTGGTGCTGTCGAAGGGGAAGCCATTCTGCCTGCTGGCTGCAATGAGCGTGTCAATGGCGTGGGAGTCCAGATGGTAGAGCACGTTGTAGGCCGATACTACCTTGTTGCCCATGAAGCGCATCTTCGTCCTTACGTTGCTGCTGTGGGGCATGGGCGGATGGTTTTTCTGCATGAGGATGCGGATGCTGAATTTCATCACGTCTATAGTGCCTCTGAATTCCACTTCATGGATGTAACCCGTTGAATCAACGTTAGCTGAGCCAGCCACGAGTTGGATGTTCTTGAAGCGTGGGCGGAACATCACTCTCATCAGTCCCGTGGTCTTGTTGCGCTCCGTCTTGTATTTATAGAAGCTCCTGTTAGTGCGCTCAAACGGCGAGAGTAGGAAGCGGTCGAAGATCGTGGCGTCGTAGATTCTTGGCTGCAGAAGAACCTTCATCAACGAGACCACATCTTTGTTGCGCGGCACGTTGCCTCCGGATCTCACGGACCGCAGGTCTTGTATCTTCCCATTTGACATAATCAACCTAAACAGTCTTTCGCCTTTATATTCCCTTCGCCCTCGGGCTATCGGGTACATTGAGGGCAAGAGTTTCAGAATGAAATTTCTCTTCTTTATGTCGATTCTGAAATTGTGATAGATATATAAAGATGTGTCGTTCCTGGATTGCAGCAAGCTATCGCCATTGTCGAAAATCCTGTTCAGCAACAGATTGTCGACATTCGTTTTCCTTTCTCGCCCTGATACTACGGCTGCTACGCAGAAAACCAAAAACAACAGCAAGATGATTCTCCTTTTCAACTTACCTTATTTAACGTAATACTAAATCTCAATTCGCGGACTGAAAAGCTCTGAAATTTCAGTTCGTGGATTGAAATGCAAAGATAATGGATTTATTTTAAGTAGACAAGTTGAAGAGTTGACAAGTTTTATTTCAAGTTTATGACTAGACAAATTGGCAGGGAGATTTCTATTTAACGGGGAATGAGGTTTTCCCTAATGCTTATTTTACATAATTGTGATTATCCCCAAAAGCAGGAACAACTATAAACAACCATTAAAATTGCTGTGTCTGCATGCCTGTTAGCCGTTGAGCGTAAAGATGAAAGGTGCCTGTTTCAGTTTGGTTGTAAATGTCGGAAGGTGTTTAATGCAACAAATAACATTAGCATAAAGAATATTGAAAGTGACGTAAACGCTATTCTAAAATTCAATAAAAAAGGAAGCCATATGGCTTCCTTAAGTCGTTTTGCAGAAAAGAATAATTATTCTGCCTCGTTTGAAGTCTCCTCAGCAGGTGCTTCAGATGCTTCGCTTGCCTTAGCTTTTCTGCAACTTTCTTGGCGATAGCTTCATTGACTTTCTTCTCCTCAGCCAAATTCTTCTCGTAAGTTGCCTTCTTTTCATTGGCGACACCATTACGAACAGAATCGAGCTTGGCTGCCTTCTCTGACTTCCAAGCATCAAACTTAGCCTGAACAGCAGACTCGTCAAATGCACCCTTCTTAACACCACCACGCAAGTGCTTCATCAAATAAACGCCCTCGCCTTTCAAGATGTTACGAACAGTGTCAGTTGGTTGTGCACCAACTTCTACCCAATAAAGAGCACGATCAAAATTCAAATCTACTGTGGCTGGATTAGTGTTTGGATTATAAGTACCAATCTTTTCAGTAAACTTTCCATCACGTGGAGCTCTAACGTCAGCGATTACGATGCTGTAAAAAGCATAGCCCTTACGACCACCGCGCTGTAATCTGATTTTTGTTGCCATTTAATTTTTTATTTTTAGGTTTGAATTTAATGCCATTAACTCGTAATGGCGTGCAAAGTTAATAAAATAATATGATTAGTCGAATATTGCTTTGTGATTTTGAGTATATTTTAACAAATATCACAAAAAAACATCAAGCATTGAGTAAAATTAACTATTTTGACTTCTCTAATCTTACTCCGCATTCCATTCCCTCTATACCTGACAGGTATGTGCTGATTGTGCCGAGCATAGAATTTTTGTACATTGCTCCAGCAGCGCTTGCAAATTTTAGGAGCTTTGTCGCATCCATGACAATCAGCAATGAATTGCCGTCGATCTGTGTGGTTCCCATTAACTGCTGAACTCCACCTGAATATGTCAGTTTCACATTCTTGCCTTCAATGGTATAGGTTCCGG
>CAVBFA010000147.1:6771-7381 GCA_963594595.1 Oscillibacter sp.
AAATTGCCATTCTTGTCAAAGGTCATCTTGAACTTCCCTGCCTTAATGCCGTATTTGTTAAATACTGTATTAAGTTTATTCTCGATAGCTGCAGAAACAAGCTTTCCACCAGCCTGTTTCAGCAGGCTGGAACTCTCAAAGACCACAGCTGGTTCTTTATAAACCCATGTTCCGACAATCTTGTCAACAGTAGCGACTTTGCTGTTTTGGAAAATGGATGTAAGCCCCTCAATAATATCAGAACCCTTACTTCCTTCTGTCTTGCTGCCATTTTGCTTGTTTGACATTCTGTCAGCCACGTTACCCAAGATTCCACCTAGGATATTCTGAGATGATGCAACTGATGCCCCTCCAAACAATAAAGAAGCGACAACCATGGTCTTGATAAATAAATTCTTCATGTTCGTTTTGTTGTTAAATTAATATATTATATTATATATGTCATAGTCCTATTATAAAGTATACATTGTCTGCTCTTGTCTGTGTGTTACGACAAACTGAAAAAACCGGTTGGTTGTCTGCGTCGAAGGATATCTACTTCTATATCGCCTCCCATACGCAAGCCATTTTCTTGAAGTTCCTTTTCTATTGTCTTTTTCAACAGTTCTGG
>CAVBFA010000147.1:7391-8965 GCA_963594595.1 Oscillibacter sp.
AAGCCATTCGTATAGCATTCACAAATAGTCTGAGCGCATTTTACATTGCTCAAATGTCCATTCCCGCCCGTTATCCTATCTTTAAGATATTGTGGATATGGGCCGTTCTGCAACATCGATTCGTCATGGTTGGCTTCTATTACCAAATAATTGCATTTCTTTATATTGTCTCGGATAGTATCTGTAATATGTCCGATATCTGTCATGAGGCCAAAAACAACGCCATGATATTCTATTGTATAACCCACATTGCCACAACTGTCGTGCGGAACGTCAAAAGGAGTGATCTTGAAGTCACCAATCTCTATGACGTCATCTCCAGGCAAGAATACTCTTTTGTTGGCCGCATCAATTTTCTTTCGTACACAATAGTTTTTTTGTATTCCTTTGTGGACTGCTTCTGTGGCGTAGACAGGAATCTTGAAATCATTACTTATTGCCCCTACTGACTTGACGTGGTCTGCATGGTCATGTGTCACAAGTATAGCGTTGACTTTAGTAAAGGACAATCCATATTCCTGGAAATATCGTTTCATGGATCTTATACCAACACCTGAATCCAACATTAATATAGTATTATCCGACATTAACAGATAACAGTTTCCGCTGCTACCGCTGCCAAAAGATATAAATTTGAGCATTTCGTTCGTTATTTTATTCTTTAAATGTGCAGTCTAAAACCTATATGTATTTACCTATCGAACTGCATCAATTTTGCAAAGGTACAAAGTTTTAGGTTAAATAATATAGAAAACAATACATTAATTGGCATTTCGCGGAAGTTTTACGCTTGAGATTATACGACAAATGTTCGACATCGGTAATTACTCTATTAAAAGTAACTTATTACAAAATGAAAAGTAACCTAAATTGTGGATATAAGTAACAGTTTTACGTGTGCTGAACAACCATTTTAAAACGCCAAAGAATGCATATTGCGACGACATAGCTTAAAAACCAACATATGCAATGACTTTGATAGAAGTACGCCTGAATATCATTCAAAGGATAAGCTGTTCAACTTGTTTTTCAGCTCCTCAGCCTTTGATCTCCTTATTGAGAGAGTAATCGTACAGGTGTTATCAAACTCTTGCGAAATGATTTGTGGTTCCATTGCTTTTACTACTTTCATGACACCGTTCATCATGACATATGGGAAAGTGAAAGTTATGTTTTCCTTAATGTACTTCTCTTCAGTAACGCAATGTGACAATGCATCTGCAGCTGCTGTTCTATAAGCCACAATCAATCCTCCGGTGCCAAGGTTTACACCCCCATAATATCTTATGACGACAATAAGAATGTCGGTGAGGTCATTTGATATTATTTGCCCATAAATAGGTTTTCCTGCGGTGCTGCTTGGTTCTCCGTCATCATTCATTTTATAGTCTGCCTTATCTGCCCCTAATACATATGCATAGCAAACATGTCTCGCATCATAATATTTTTTTCTATAGACGGATAATATTTCTCTTATTTGTGCTTGTGACTCTACATGATGGGCAAAAGCAAGAAACTTGCTGCGTTTCTCACTGTAGAAGCCCTCCCCTATCGTTTTTGTGATTGTCGTGTAT
>CAVBFA010000148.1:0-8678 GCA_963594595.1 Oscillibacter sp.
ATACCCTTCAGGGAGTAAAGGTGTCACGTCCTGTCAAAGGAGTGTATATCCATAACGGAAAGAAATTCATCAAATAAAAACTGCGAATCATGAAAAAATATATAAAACCAGAGGCTACGGTGTATAGAACCCTATTCGAGTCTTTGCTTGCTGCTGAAAGCGGAGGACAAGGGGATGAATGGGATGCAAAGAGACATAACAATTCTCTCTTTGATGAAGAAGACGATGACAGCCAGGCATATAATGGCAGTCTTTGGGATGACGACTGGAATAATATGAAATAACAATAGGTTATAGTTGTCTTAAGGTAAGTTTGTTAGCGCGAGACAGTCTATAGGAGCTTTTGCGGATGCTTTTCCCCCAAAATGACTCCTGTAGATTGTCTCTTTTTTTGTCCCTACTTGCTTATAATACGGATATTTTGTCTATATTTGCAAAGGAACATTATATGTCGGTAAATAAGCAATAGTGATAACAGCAAAAAAAGAATATGAAAAACAGAATTACAGAACTTTTCGGAATAGAATATCCCGTGATACAGGGAGGAATGGTGTGGTGTAGCGGTTGGCGACTGGCTGCCGCAGTGAGCGAAGCCGGCGGACTGGGACTCCTCGGTGCGGGATCCATGCATCCCGAAACGCTTCTCGAACATATACGCAAGATGAAAGAGGCAACCCGGAAACCATGGGGCATCAACCTGCCGCTGATGTATCCGGAGATAGACACTCTGATAGACATGATAATAGCCGAGGGAGTGAAGATCGTGTTCACATCGGCAGGCAGTCCGAAGAAATACACCGCCAGATTCCATGCCGCCGGCATCAAGGTGGCACACGTGGTGTCGAGCAGCAAGTTCGCAGCGAAATGCGAAGAAACCGGCGTAGACGCCGTGGTGGCAGAAGGCTTTGAGGCAGGAGGACACAACGGCAGGGAGGAAACCACCACTATGGTGCTCATCCCGCAGGTGCGCCGCGCCACCACGCTGCCGCTCATAGCCGCCGGCGGAATAGCCTCCGGTGAGGCGATGCTCGCAGCCGAAGCCCTGGGAGCAGAAGGAGTGCAGTGTGGCACGGTGTTCGCCATGAGCCGGGAGAGCTCGGCAGCCGAAGCCTTCAAAGACCGCTGTGCCTCGCTGCAGGAAGGCGACACGATGCTCTGTCTGAAGAAGCTGGCTCCGACACGAATGATAAAGAACCCGCTCTACGATGAGATAAAGGCAGCCGAAGACAACGGCGCCGATGCCGACGCCCTGAGAGGGATACTCGGCAAGGCGGCGTCGAAACGCGGCATCTTCGAAGGCGACCTCGACAGGGGAGAACTCGAAATCGGTCAGGTGGCGTCGGCGGTAAAGGAGATACAGACAGCCGCACAGATAGTGGAGCGCATGATGGGCGAATATGCCGATGTGCGCAGGCGGATATTGGGATAATCCCAAATGGCTTGTCGTGGCTCTGGGGATAAAAGGCAAGGCGGAAAACGAATAAAAGGGAAATTTCTCCGTTATTATAATTGATGATGGAATAAATTTGCTACATTTGCAATTCGTAATCCGGCTTTGCGTGGATTATCATGCACAAGGAATTCGAATACACACCATAAAAGAAAAAACTCTCTGACTGAACAGTATATCATGAAGGAAGACAACAAGGACAATATTCTCAAACGCATAAAATACCCCGATGAACTGAGAAAACTGCCTGTGGAGCAGTTGCCGGAGGTATGCGATGAGTTGAGGGCAGACATCCTGAAGGAACTGTCGGTAAATCCCGGACACCTCGCTTCGAGCCTCGGTGCCGTGGAGATGACCGTAGCGTTGCATTATGTGTTCAACACGCCGTATGACAGACTCGTATGGGACGTGGGCCATCAGGCTTACGGACATAAGATACTCACGGGCAGACTCGACAGCTTCTGCACTAACCGCAAACTCGGCGGACTGCGACCGTTCCCCTCGCCGGAGGAGAGCGAGTATGACTCTTTCATGTGCGGACACGCATCAAACTCCATATCGGCGGCACTCGGAATGGCGGTGGCTGCCAGGCAGACGGGCCACAACGACAGACACGTGGTGGCGATAATCGGCGATGGAGCGATGAGCGGCGGACTGGCTTTCGAGGGTCTCAACAACGTGTCGACGACGCCAAACGACATGATTATCATCCTCAACGACAACAATATGAGCATCGACCGCAGCGTGGGAGGAATGAAGCAGTATTTGCTGAAGCTCAATACCAACGAGACATACAACAGACTGCGCTATAAAGCCGCCACATGGCTGCGCTCAAACGGGATGCTCGACGAAAACCGCCGCAAGGGGATGATACGGCTGAGCAATGCGCTGAAGTCGGCGATAAGCCATCAGCAGAACATCTTTGAGGGGATGAACATACGGTATTTCGGACCCTTCGACGGACACGACGTGGTGGAGCTCGTGCGCACGCTGCGCCAGCTGAAAGACATGAAAGGACCGAAGCTGCTGCATCTGCACACGATAAAAGGTCACGGATACGCTCCGGCAGAAAAGGCTGCCACCATCTGGCACGCTCCTGGCAAATTCGACCTCGACACCGGTGAGCGCATAAAGACGGAGGACGGCACGGAACCGGCAAAGTTCCAGGACGTGTTCGGAAACACGCTTCTCGAACTCGCCAGAGAGAACAAGCGCATCGTGGGAGTGACACCGGCGATGCCTACGGGATGCTCGCTGAACATCATGATGAAGGAGATGCCGGAGAGGACCTTCGACGTGGGAATCGCCGAGGGACACGCCGTGACATTCTCCGGAGGAATGGCGAAGGACGGACTGCTGCCTTTCTGCAATATATACAGTGCTTTCGCACAGAGGGCATACGACAATATCATACACGACGTGGCGATACTCAACCTGCCGGTGGTGATCTGTCTCGACAGGGCAGGACTGGTGGGAGAAGACGGTGCCACACATCATGGAGCCTTCGACATGGCGGCTCTCAGACCGGTGCCGAACATCACTCTCGCTTCGCCGATGGACGAACACGAACTGCGACGGCTCATGTATACGGCACAGCTGCCGGACAAGGGAACATTCGTGATACGCTATCCGAGGGGTAGGGGAGTGCTCGCCGACTGGCATTGTCCACTGGAAGAAGTGAAGGTGGGCACGGGACGCAAGCTGCGCGACGGCGACGACATCGCCGTGCTGTCGGTAGGACCTGTGGGAAACAACGTGGTGAAGGCTGTCGAAATGATAGAGAACGACGCCAAGTCGGCATCCGGCGGCAGCGGTATATCCGTGGCACACTACGACATGCGCTTCGTGAAGCCGCTCGACGAGAACCTGCTCAAGGAGGTGGCGGCGAAGTTCAAGCATGTCATCACCGTGGAAGACGGAGTGCGCGAAGGCGGTTTCGGTTCGGCGGTGATAGAATGGATGGAAGACAACGGGCAGCATCTTGACATCGTGCGCCTCGGACTGCCAGACCACTTCGTGGAGCATGGCACCGTGGCACAGCTGCAGAGTATCGTGGGCATTGATGCCGAAGGCATACGCCGCGCGATAGAGGAAACACTCAGGAAGTAAACAAACAGAAATACATAATGAAGATAATCATTGCGGGAGCATACGCGATAGGTTCGCATCTGGCGAAACTGTTGTCGAGAAACAATCAGGACATTGTGCTTATCGACGACGACGAGCAGCGGCTTGAGAATATCAGCTCCGACTACGACATTCTGACGATGCACGCCTCGCCGACGAGTCTGGCGGCACTGAAAAATGCAGGAGCGGCAGACGCCAACCTGTATATCGCCGTGACGCCCGACGAGAACCTCAACATGAACAGCTGTGTCATGGCGAAGGCTATCGGAGCTAAGAAGACCGTGGCAAAGGTGAACAACTATGAGTTCGTGGAGCCGGAGATGGCTAAGTTTTATGAGAAACTGGGCATCGACTCGCTTATCTATCCTGAGAACCTCGCCGCATACGATATCGTGAACGGACTGAAAATGAGCTGGGTGCGCCAGAGATGGGACGTGCACGGAGGGGCTCTCGTGATGCTCGGCATAAAGCTGAGGGAGACCTGCGAGATTCTCGACCGTCCGCTGAAAGAACTCTGTAAGCCCGACTCGCCATACTATATCGTGGCGATACGCCGCGACGGCGACACCATCATACCGGGTGGTAATGATGTGCTGAAGATGTACGACCTCGTATACTTCATGGTGACGAAGCAGTATATACCCTACGTGAGGAAAATCGTGGGCAAGGAGCATTATGTCGACGTGAAGAACGTGATGATAATGGGTGGTGGCGACACTGCCGTGAGGGCGCTGAAGAACATGCCGGAATACATGAACGTGAAGCTGATGGAGCACGACGTGGAGCGTTGCGATTATCTCAACGACCAGATTGACGACCAGCGGGTGATGGTGATAAACGGCGACGGACGTGACCTGCAGCTGCTCAACGAGGAGGGAATACACACCACGCAGGCTTTCGTGGCGCTCACGAGCAATGCCGAGACGAATATCCTGGCTTGTCTCACGGCGAAGCGCATGGGAGTGAGAAAGACCGTGGCGGCGGTGGAAAACCTCGACTATGTGAACATGGCGGTGAGTCTTGACATCGGAACCATCATCAACAAGAAGGCTATCGCTGCCAGTCATATCTATCAGATGATGCTCGACGCAGAGGTGAACAACGTGCGCTTCCTGATGACGGCAAACGCTGATGTGGCTGAGTTTACAGCACATCCGGAGTCGAAAGTGACGAAGAAGAGGGTGTTTGAACTCGGACTGCCGAAGGGTGCCACCATCGGCGGACTCGTGCGCAACGGAGAAGGACACCTCGTGTCGGGTGGTACGCAGATAGAGGCTGGCGACATCGTGGTGGTGTTCTGCTATAACGTGAGGATGGAGAAACTGGAAAAATTCTTCAAGTGATGGCATCCCTCAAGTGATGACATCCCTCAAGGCTCTTTGGCTTATTGTCGGTCAAAGGATATTGTAATATAAGATATGAATCATATAAAGAAATGCTGAATTTCAAGCTTATATATAAGGTATTGGGACAGCTCCTCTTCCTTGAGGCATTGCTGATGTCGCTGTGTCTCGCCATGGCTCTGTTTTATAGAGAAGACGATGCCATGGCGTTTGCCATATCCATTGCCATCATCGTGGGGTCTGGTTTTATGCTGAAATACAAGGGTCGCATGGCGAAAAACAGTATGAACCGCCGTGACGCCTATCTGCTCGTCACGCTGACATGGGCGCTTTTCAGCTTCTTCGGGGCGTTCCCGTTTACCATCAGCGGATATGTCCCAGACTATACCGACGCCTTCTTCGAGACGATGTCGGGATTTACCACTACGGGAGCCACCATCATCGATGATGTTGAGGCTCTGCCGCATGGACTGCTCTTCTGGCGGTCGATGACGCAATGGATCGGTGGATTGGGAATAGCGTTCTTCACTATCGCCATCCTGCCGTCGCTCGTGGGCGGAAGCATCAGGGTTTTTGCGGCGGAGTCTACCGGACCGATAAAGAGCAAGGTGCATCCGCGAATATCGTCGAGTGCAAAGTCGATATGGCTCGTATATCTGTTGCTGACATTGGGTTGCGCCGTGTGTCTGTATCTGGGAGGAATGAACCTCTTTGACTGTACCAACTACTCTATGAGTATTACCGCAACGGGGGGCTTCGCACCCTATAATGACAGTACCGGACATTTCCACTCGGCATTCATCGATTATACCACAATAGCCTTCATGTTCCTGTCTGGAACAAACTTCACGCTGTTGTATCTTGCGTTTTTCAAGCGTAAGTTTCTGTCGCTCTTCCAGAATTCGGAGTTCAAACTCTATGTGCTCGTGGTGTCGCTTGCCACGTTGGGAATAATGTATTTCCTGATACGCTTCAACGGTTATGACATGGCGAATGCCCTCAGAAGCGCATTGTTCCAGGTGGTGTCGTTCATCACCACAACGGGAGTCTTCAACGATGATGCCGGCAAATGGCCGCATATCACGTGGGTCATCCTCAGCATCTGTATGTTCATCGGAGCATGTGCCGGCAGTACGAGTGGTGGTTTCAAGAGTGTCAGAGGCGTGATATTGTTCAAGGTGGTGCGCAACGAACTTCGTCGTATCCTCCATCCAAAGGCAGTATTGCCGGTGAGGGTGAACGGCAACTTGGTGAGCAGTTCGGCACAGGTCACGCTGCTCGTGTTCTTCGCCCTGTATATGGCGTTGTGTATCTTCGCATACTTCTGTCTGATATGTATGGGAGTGGACAGTACCAACTCCATCACTATCGCCATGAGTTGTGCGAGCAACGTGGGACCGACGCTGGGACTGGAGATCGGACCTACCGTGTCGTGGAATATCCTGCCTGCCGTGGGCAAGTGGATTTGTTCCGTGCTGATGCTGATGGGCCGACTGGAGATATTCAGCGTTGTGGTGCTCTTCACACGCGGTTTCTGGAAGGACAGATAACCCATGATATGACAGAAAACATGCGTTTTCCGGTAGAGGGGGATGCAATGTTTTGATGCTTTTGGAGTTATGATAGCATAAGGAAACTTGTCAATCTTAATAATAACAAATAACAAAACGAAAAGAGAAATGAAGAAATACCTGTTTATGCTTTTTGCCCTTTGCGCTGTAGCGTTTACGGCATGTAGTGATGATGATGATGATTCAAAGGTGTTGCCGGTGCTCGATCCTAACAACACTGATGTCTACATCTATGCTGAAGGTGGAGAGGCTTCCGTAACGGTGAAAAACGCCAAGGAACTCAACATCGTGAAGATAAACGACAAGACTACCGACGACAAGGGAAAGACAAAGGAGACTAACGTGAAGAGTGTGGAAAACGGCAAACTGGCTGACACCAAGAACGTTACAGAGGGCGGATGGTGCACTGCAAAGGTGGTGAACGACGGCGATGGATATCGTCGCATCGTATTCTATGCACAGCCTTATAGTGATTTTAAGAAGAATCGCGTGAAGTTTATACATGTCACTTGCGGTGACAATATGTATGGCATCGACTTCAGGCTCATTCAGCGCAAGGCCGTTGAGAAGTAATGACAGAACGTTGCAAACGTATTTAAATTGCTGTTCTATAGTCGGTAGGCCAATCCCTAATCAGCCTGATGACCGATTTCGGTTGATAGTAGTCAGAACGTTACTTTTATAGAGTAAGAAACCATAGCGAAACAAAATAACAAAAACAAAGCGCCCCACATCGCATCAGTATCGCGGTGTGGGGCGCTTTGTAAAAATCAATAATACCATACCCAAACGGCCATAATGACCGATTTGGGGTTAAACCAAGTGTTTGATGAGGTCTTCGCGTGAACCGGCAAGCATGTCGATTACAGGAATCTCCACCATCGTGTAGCAACCAGGCTGCTGGCGAACAGAGGCACGGGCTACGTTGACGAGCACCTGACCTGTCAATGCAGGGTTGTTGATACTCATGTTGAACTCCAGGCGCTGGTTCTGTGTCTTTCCGCTCACACCCTTGCGCACGAGGTTCACACCATGACCCATATCGCGGACTTCGTCTACTGAGTCTACGGCAAACACATGTGTCTCGTCGTTGGCGAAATATGGATCTTCCTTCACTGCCTTTGCAACATCCTCCAGTTTCGCTCCCTCTTCAAGTTCCACATACACCATGCGGCGGTGCAGACCTTCACCCTTTGGAATGGTAACCGACAGAGCGTTCTTCACACCTGCCTTTGAGCGCACGCAGACGCTGTGGCCCATCGACATTCCCGGTCCGAAGTTGGTGTATGACAATCCTTTAGGTGCCAGACTCTGCATCAGAGTGCGTACGATAGAGTCAGAACCTGGATCCCAACCGGCAGCGATTACAGCTACAGCATTGTGCTCCTTGCATATTGGCATGAGAGTGGCGCGATAGTCCACGATGCCTGTGTGTATATCGAAACTGTCAACGGTATTGATGCCGAGGGCGAGAATCTTCTTGGCATATTCCTCGCAGCTACGCGATGGAGTGGCGAGAATTGCCACATCAACGTCCTTCAGTTCTGTAATGTCCTTAACTACCTCGTATTCTGCCAGTTCAGCAGGTTTGTTCTCTGCGCCATTGCGTCTTACGATACCAGCTATTTCGAAATCCGGTGCTGCTTCGAGTGCCTGCACAGAATAATGTCCGATGTTGCCGTAACCCACTACGGCTGCTCTAATTTTCTTCATTTTATGTTGTTGTTTAATAGTTTTGTCTCTCTTGATTGCTGTTCTTGTATGCTATGAACTAACAGATGTTCGTTCCGACTACAAAAATACGTCTTTTTGTCGGAATATCATCATATTCTTGTCATAAAGAAACTAAAAAGGTGGTATGTGGCTGGGGGCTATAGGGGAAATGTTATGGCATAAAAAAAAAGACGTTGCTGTGTATAGGTGCATCCCTGCGGCTATACACAGTCGTCTTTGAAGACTTAATTATTTTTGGTACAATTCTTTACATTTGTGTTTGCTATATTTGTTTCATGCTACATTAATATATTCCTATATGTTTTCGACCATTTAATCCATAAGTCTTCAGATACTCCACATTTTCGTGGCTCCATACTTTATGGACAAACGGTTCCTCTTATCTTTTTATTGATAGCTTTATACTGTCTTGTTTTTTTGCTTTAGTCCTAAACACTGTAGATATTGCTTTAG
>CAVBFA010000149.1:0-8668 GCA_963594595.1 Oscillibacter sp.
GTATATGCCAACGGACTGAAATCCTCGAGAATGGACTATCGTGCCAACGGGTCCGGCAAGCTGCTCGACGGCAAGGTGGTGGTGCTCGTGAATGAGTTCACGGCGTCGGCATCCGAGATCGTGTCGGGAGCCATGCAGGACAACGACCGCGGTATGGTGGTGGGCAGACGAACCTTCGGCAAGGGACTCGTGCAGAGACCTTTCGACATGCCCGACGGTTCGATGATACGCCTCACCATCGCCCACTACTACACTCCTACAGGCCGCTGCATACAGAAGCCATACAAGAAGGGTGACCAGAAAGACTATGCCATGGAACTGGACAAGCGACTGAAGCATGGCGAGCTGATGAATGCCGACAGCATACACTTCGCCGACTCGCTGAAGTTCTACACCCTGCGCAAACACCGTGTGGTGTATGGTGGCGGAGGAATCATGCCAGACTATTTCGTGCCGCTCGACACGATGACATACACCAAGTATCACCGTCAGCTCGTGGCAAAGGGAATGGTGACAGACGCAGTGCTCCGCTTCATCGACAACAACAGAAAGTCGCTAAAGCGCAAATACACGGATTTCAGCAAGTTTGAGGCAGAATACCAGGTGCCGGAGTCGCTTATTGCCGACATCAGGGAGAGGGGAGAGAAGAAGGACGTGAAGCCGAAAGACGACGAGGAACTGAAGCTCACCTTGCCCCGCCTTGCCAACCAGGTGAAGGCTCTCGTGGCACGCGACATCTGGGACATGGACGAATATTTCCAGATTGTCAACGAGACGAGCGACATCGTGAAGAAAGGACTGGAAACGATAGAGAAGATGTAGTGACAATCCCTTGATTGGCGGAACAGTGCCAGTCAAGGGATTGTTATATAACATTAACTTATTGGGCAGACGTCTGACAGCAAATCTGCCCAACAGGGGCAAGCACGTTACCCATGATGGGCAAGCACGTTACCCCGGTTGGGCAAGCAGCGTGCCCAATTTTAACCCATTAGAATTAAGTGTGTACTAAATTAATTCTGCCAACGGTTAGCATAATAATTATCACAAACGCAACAATGGCTGTATCATCAAGGCTTGATGCCCGTGATACAGCCATTGCTATATTTGCTCTATGGCGATTTCCGTTTCTGATATCCAAAGACTATGATGGGATAACAACAGATGTCAGTTGGAATACATTCGGAATGCCGCCATCGTCAGAGACGAGGATTAGAAGTTGTAGATAACGCCGAACTTCAGATCGTTAGTGTTGAAGTGGAAGCCGAAACCTTTCTCTCCGTAAGGATGACCGCCCACACCCTTGAAGTCAGGGTCGTCGTTGTCGCGGTAGCCCAAGAAACCGAGAGCTGCGATGAAGTCAACGCTCTTTGTGAGGCTTACCTTCACACCTGGTGTCACACCGATCTGCCATGCATTGTAGCTGTCGCTCTCGTGGCCGTCATACTTAGCCTTGTAAGTGTTGATAGCGAAACCTGCATCCAGAAGGAATGAAACAGGACCTGCCTTGGCTGCTGTGTAGCGTGCGAATGGAGCAGCGCCAACACCATTAACCTTCAGTCCGTCATAATAGTTGTAGTCGTAGTCGAACTCCAAGCCGATTGCCCACTTGTCAGTGATGTTGTAGCCCACCTGAGGAGCAACTGTGAATGATGTATGGTTGTCTTCGTAGTTACGCCAGAAACCAACTTCACCACCTACAAAAACCTGTGCGTTGGCAGCCACTGTCATGACAAGTGCTACCAAAGTCATAAAAATCTTTCTCATGTTTTCTTACCTTTTTGGGTTATAAATATTGTTGTTATCTTTTGTTCCTTAATTTCACACTTCCACTCGTATTGACTTAGCTCTCTTATGTCTTGCTTTGAGTCTGTCTTACAAGTCTTGTTTCGCTCGTCCGACACATCTCGATTTGTTCCTTTGACGAATTGCAAAGTGTTATTTACGGATGCAAAGAAAAGCAATTGTGTCCTAATTGCCAACGTTTTATCTATAAAAATGATGCGCATTAGGAATTTTTAAAGACTCTTGAAGAATAATTGAACAATCCGCTTGGCTGATTACCTCTTATATATTACTCCTGTCAGTGACTTTTTATTGTCGTCAGTAGGATGTTGCTTGACAAAATGTTTACTTATTGCAGCCGTTTCTATCCTTTTTCTTCCTTAACAAACCAGCCGTTGCGTTTTATGTATTCGTAGCCGAAGCGGCAGCGCAGACAGTCGCGGCGGTCGCAGTATTCCTTTTTCAGTTGCACGATGGCCTGGCTGTCGGCGGCGGTCTCTATCTCCAGTCCGCATTCTTTCCACATCCTTATGATGCTGTTGTCCTCTGCCTTCAGTTCTTCGAGCAGCCGGAAGGCGCGGTCGGTGAGCGTCTCGTCGCCCTTGTGTCTGCCGTAGGCAAAGAGGATAGGGATGGCGGTGTTGAGGATGAGCACTCTGACAGACTGCTTTGACAGTTGCTTTGCCGACTTCTTGCCTTCCGCCCCGAAGGAGTAGTGGGTCTCCCAATATGGTGTGACGTGGGTGGCAAAAAGGTCTGTCATCTCGTCAACGCTGCGGCATTCTATCAGTTGGCTCAGATTTGAGCGCCGGTTGTAATAGAGGTTTGCGAGCTGTGATATCCTGATGTTGGGGAAGTTCTGCGGACGGAGTCTGAGGAATTTCCATTCCGTAGCCGACATCTGTTCCAGGTGGAACTTGTGGTCCAGATATGAGAATTCCCGTCTCAGCTTGGTCAGATAATTGTCGTTTGCCGCCTCTTCGCGGTGTCGCGGCGGGATAGCCAGTTCGTCGAGCAGTCCTGCCTGTCCCAGGAATATCGCCTCTATCTGGAATATGTCGTCGCGGTGGTGAGCCACACTCTGCAGCGACAGCGTGGCAGCCCATTTCTCAAAAGCCTCGCCGTTCACTCCGAAGCCGAAGTTGCGTGCGAGCGTCATGAAGTATGCGTCCTCCCACGATCCGTTTCTCTCCTTCACTCTCCTCCTTATAGCCTCCGTCTTCTGCTCCAGGCGTTCCGTCTGCAGGGCGCTCATCCAACTGTGTACGGTCAGTTTCTGCAGCTGTCCTATCACTTCATGGCAAGGCGGGAAACGGTCCTCTTTCAGCAGTCTGGAGTAGTTTGCCGTCACATATTCCGGCACGTCCATCTGCATCTGTCTCATCGTCTCGCCCCGGCTGCTTCTCACCGGCATGTCGTCTTCGCCCACAACGTGAAGAATCACGTTGTCGTATGCCCCGTCCTTGTCGTGGCCATGCAGAAACCAGTCGGATGCCTTGTCGTGAATCTCCACATTGCCCACCCACAGCATCCCGTCCACCTTTATCTTCGCATTGAAGAAGTCGGGTCCGGCGTTGCGGTTGTGCAGTCCCGGGTCAATCACCTCCACCGTCTCACCCTTGTTTGTGGTCATCCGGTGTAGCGGATACATCCTGTGGCGCCAAATATAATGAAGAAGAATTTCCATCGTGTTTCTCTGTTTGCTGTCAAGTCCGGTCGTCATGACTGGCTTGGGATTCATAATCACCTGCGAAGATAACAAAAATCATTGAAATGCCGTCATTACATAGCAAAAATCAGTTTTTTTTGTCTCACGGTGAGATAAATTCCACAAATCATGCGTGTTCTGAAAAATATCCGTATATTTGCATATACAAATTGCAAGTATAACAAGCATGGGCCTGGTGGTCATGCCATTTTGGCCCGTTGTCGTTTTAATCAAGAATCAACAGCAATGACTTATTCAATTGAAAAAGTAACGACATTGATAGGGGCGCGTAGATATGGAGACAAAGCCGCCAACATCGGTTTTCTGCTCACCGACAGCCGTTCCCTCTGTTTCCCCGAGGAAACGTTGTTCTTTGCCCTAAAGTCCGGCCGCCGCAACGGCCATGACTTCATACCCGACCTTTATCGCCGAGGAGTGAGAAACTTTGTTGTGGACGCGCTGCCACAAGACTATGCCAGCACTTATGCAGGTTCTAATTTCCTCAAGGTAATCAGTCCGCTCGAAGCGCTGCAGCGCCTTGCCGAGCGTCATCGCGACGAGTTCAACATCCCCATCGTGGGCGTAACAGGCAGCAACGGCAAGACCATCGTCAAGGAGTGGCTCTATCAGCTGCTCTCCCCGTCGCTCAGCGTCACGCGCAGTCCTCGTAGCTACAATTCCCAGATTGGCGTTCCGCTCTCAGTCTGGCTGCTCGGCGAGCAGTCGCAGGTGGGAGTGTTCGAGGCAGGCATCAGCCAGCCCGGCGAGATGCAGGCGCTGCGCAACATCATACAGCCCACCATCGGCGTGATAACCAATATCGGCAGTGCCCATCAGGAGAACTTCCCTTCGGTGGAAGCCAAGGTGGACGAGAAGCTCGACCTCTTCCGCGACGCTCATGTGATAGTATATCCAGGCGACAGCAAGGAGATAGCCTGCCGGGTGGGCGAGAGACAGTTCAAGGGCGAACGCCTGTGGTGGTCGGTTGCCGACGCCAGTGCTCCGCTATATATAAAGAATGTGGAGAAGGGCGAGACCTCCACCACCGTAACATATATATATAATAAGGTGGGCGAGGAATGTCAGTACACCCTGCCTTTCATCGACGAGGCATCCGTCGAGAACTCCATCACCTGCTGCGCCGTATGCCTGTCGCTCGGTCTTTCTGCCGCCGACATTGCCGGGAGAATGCCGAAGCTGGAGGCTGTTGCCATGCGACTGGAGGTGAAGCAGGGTCAGCATGGCTGCACGCTCATCAACGATTCCTACAATTCCGATATCAACTCTCTCGACATAGCCCTCGACTTCATCAGTCGCCGTCCCGACCACAAGGGGCGTCGCCGCACGCTGATTCTCAGCGACATCCTGCAGAGCGGAATGACGCGCGACCAGCTTTATGCAGAGGTGTCGGAACTATGCGTCAAGAGGGGAGTGGAGAAATTCATCGGTGTGGGTCCCGACCTCATGGCAGAGGCAGACAGAATCGGTGTGGGCGAGAAATACTTCTTCCCCGACAGTCAGACCTTCATCAAGAGTCCTGTCTTCAGCACACTCCGCGATGAGGTGATACTCATAAAGGGAGCGCGCGCTTTCGGTTTCGACGGCATCAGCGAACTCCTGGAGCAGAAGGTGCATGAAACCATCCTTGAGGTGAATCTCCAGGCCGTGGTAGACAATCTCAACTACTACCGCTCATATATGAAGCCAGAGACCAAGCTCGTATGCATGGTGAAAGCAAATGCCTACGGCAGTGGAGCGGTGGAGGTGGCAAAGACATTACAGGACCACCGTGTGGACTATCTCGCCGTTGCCGTTGCCGACGAGGGAGTGACGCTCCGCAAAAACGGCATCACGAGCAACATCATGATAATGAATCCGGAGATGACGGCATTCAAGACGATGTTCGACTATGACCTCGAACCGGAGGTATACAGTTTCCGTCTGCTCGACGCCCTTGTCAAGGCTGCCCGGCGAGAGGGAATCACGGGCTACCCCGTACACATCAAGCTCGACACCGGCATGCACCGTCTCGGCTTCAACCCTAAGACCGACATTGATGAACTGATACACCGTCTGCAGTCGCAGAACGCCATCATCCCCCGTTCCGTGTTCTCGCATTTCGTGGGTTCCGACAGCGACGACTTCGACAATTTCTCCAAGATGCAGTTCGACCTCTTTGATGAGGCGAGCAGTAAGCTGCAGGCAGCGTTCCCTCACAAGATCCTGCGCCATATCTGCAACTCCGCCGGCATAGAGCACTTCCCCGAGCGCCACCTCGACATGTGTCGTCTCGGTCTCGGACTATACGGCATCGACAGCCGCGACAACCATATACTGAACAATGTGAGCACTCTGAAGACTACCATCCTGCAGCTGCGTGATGTGCCTAAGGAGGAGACAGTGGGCTACAGCCGCAAGGGACACCTGACGCGCGACAGCCGCATCGCAGCCATTCCGATAGGATATGCCGACGGACTGAACCGTCACCTTGGCCGTGGCAACTGCTACTGTCTGGTGAACGGACAGAAGGCGCCATATGTTGGCAACATCTGCATGGACGTGGCGATGATCGATGTCACCGGCATACCGTGCAAGGAGGGCGACACAGTGGAAATCTTCGGTGACCATCTCCCCGTGACGGTGCTCTCCGACGTGCTCGACACCATCCCATACGAGGTGCTCACCAGCGTGTCAGACCGCGTGAAGAGGGTGTACTACCAGGATTGATGTCTTAACCCTAACGGTCATTTCGCCTGTCTTCTCACAGTCATGCAATGCGGTTGCCATAAAGAATGGCATGAACAGATAACATAAAGACAAAACTTTGTTGCTTCCGTCAGCATTCCGATTCACAATGCGAATGCTGGCGGATTTTCTTTTCACAAACGTCTGGCGATTCTCATTTCTTTTAGGGACATGGAAAGGAGAAACTGATTGATGCGGCGATTGGGGATTACGGATTAATACTGTTTGTTTTCTTTTTTCTTGATTTTTTTGCGGAAAGAAGAAAAAAAACGCTATCTTTGCAGGCTAGAACAAACAATATTAATCTTATATTAAAACAAATGGCTTCAATACAAACTACTAAAATGTCCAACTTCCGTTGGGTTATTTGTGCTTTGCTGTTTTTGGCAACTACTGTCAACTACATGGACCGTCAGGTTCTGTCGCTGACATGGAAAGACTTTATCGCTCCAGAATTCCACTGGACCGACGACGACTACGGAACGATAACCGGTTGGTTCTCAATCTTCTACGCTGTCTGCAACCTCTTCGCCGGCAAGTTCGTAGACTGGATGGGAACAAAGAAGGGTTACCTCATCGCCATCTTCGTATGGTCTACAGGTGCCGTTCTCCACGCCCTCTGCGGTGAGGCAGCAATGCTCATCGAGGGCTACGACTCTATAGAAGCCCTGCGCCTTGTGCAGGCAGGTTCAGATGCTGCCGTGGCAATCGCCACCGTCAGCGTATGGCTCTTCCTCTCATGCCGCCTCGTGCTGGCAGCCGGTGAGGCAGGCAACTTCCCTGCTGCCGTGAAGGTTACTGCAGAATACTTCCCAAAGAAAGACCGCGCTTTCGCCACATCAATCTTCAACAGCGGAGCTTCAGTAGGAGCCCTCGCCGCGCCTGCCACCATTCCGTTGCTCGCCAACGCCTGGGGCTGGGAGATGGCATTCGTGGTGATCGGTGTGCTCGGTTATGTATGGATGGGCCTCTGGGTATGGCTCTACGACAAACCACGCAAGAGCAAGTTCACCAACACTGCCGAGCTTTCATACATCGAGCAGGATGAGGAAGAGGAGAAAGCAGCTGCCGAGTCAGAAGAGGAACACACTGAGGAGAAGACAATCGGATTCCTCAAGTGCTTCACCTTCCCACAGACATGGTCGTTCATCGTGGGCAAGTTCATGACCGACGGCGTATGGTGGTTCTTCCTGTTCTGGGCTCCGGCATACTTCTCCGACGTTTACGGCTACACCTCAGACAGTCCTATGGCTATCGCCCTCATCTTCACCCTCTACGCCATCGTTACGGTGTTGAGCATCGGCGGCGGTTACCTCCCTACATATTTTGTTGACAAGAAGGGTATGAATCCATACATCGGCCGTATGCGTGCCATGTTGATATTCGCCTGCTTCCCGTTGCTCGGTCTTATCGCCCAGCCTATGGGAGAGATCAGCGCATGGTGGGTGGCAATCATCATCGGACTTCTCGGCGCCGGCCATCAGGCATGGTCAGCCAACCTCTATTCCACCATCGGCGACATGTTCCCTAAGTCTACCATCGCCACAATCACCGGTATCGGTGCTATGGCAGGAGGTATCGGCTCGTTCCTCATCAACAAGGGCTCTGGTATGCTCTTCACCTATGCCGAGAACGCTGCACAGTTCAGCTTCATGGGCTTCGAGGGCAAGAAGGGCGGCTACATGATCGTGTTCTGCATCTGTGCCGTGGCATACCTCATCGGATGGGTCATCATGAAGATCCTCGTGCCAAAATACAAGCCAATCGTAGTGGACTAATAATAAACCGCGGTTTCTCCTGACCGCAGGCAGTTATAGAATATTACATTGAACTGCCTGATGGTCCTTTGGGGATAATCCGCAGTCAGACATCACATGTCCGACATACAGATAAAAAAATAGCTGTAAGTTCTTCGAGTCAAAGCGACTCAGGACTTACAGCTTTTTTGTATGTCGAATGTTCTTGTTTCTTTCTTTTCGGGAATGAGATAAGCGGTATTGTTTTTCGGAAAATCCCTTGTATGCAACAGCATAACCGGCTCAACTTCTTTTGCAAAGAAGAAGCAAAAGCCGCTACAGCAGCCAACCTCAGAAGAGCCAGTTGCTTGCCAAGCATGCAATGATGATGATGGCAGCAAGAATAGAAAGTGTGACGAAGAGGACACGTGAAATCGTCTTGCGCCTCTTTCTCACTCTCAGCGATTGCTGCTTGAAAGATTCCGCATCGTCCTTATGATGCCTATGGTGGTGATGGTGGGCGTGTTCGTGATGTTGATGCCCGCTGGTTGCTTTAGTTGTAATGTTCATTGACTTAATATTGTTTTTTTTCTTGACCGCCTACTGTTAGTGGCTTGCCACTTTGAGGGAGATGATTTTAGTAATGATTAAAAAATAACTTGGTACATTTTTGTGTCCTCTCTATAAAGTAACA
>CAVBFA010000150.1:0-8598 GCA_963594595.1 Oscillibacter sp.
GCGATATACAATGCGCTGCGCACCTCGAAGGCGGACATAACGATATATGTGGACGGTGTGGCAGCGAGCATAGCAGGCATAATCGCTCTATGCGGCAAACCCCTCTATATGTCGCCGTACGCGAAACTGATGCTGCACGCCGTAAGCGGAGGTACATGGGGCAACGCCTCAGCCCTGCGCCAGACAGCAAGCATGATGGAGACGCTACAGGGCGACCTGGCACGCATGATAGCCCACCGTTGCGGTATGGAGGCAAAGGATGTGACCGCCCGCTACTTTGACGAGAAAGACCACTGGATAAGCGCAGATGAAGCGGTGAGTATGAAACTGGCAGACGGACTGTACGACATGGGCGAGAAGCCCGAAACGGAGCCGAAGACTGCCGGTGAGGTATATCAGTATTTCAACAACCGGCTGCAGACGCAGCCACAAAACCAGAATAAAGACATGGCACTATTAGAAGAACTGAAGAAAATGCCCACGTTCAAAGATGTGAACAGCGAGGCAGAGCTGCTGATGAAAGCCCAGCAGCTGGAGAACCAAGCGACCAAGGCAGAAGCCCTGGAGAAAGCCAACAAGGCGTACAAGGAGAAAGCCGAGGCAGCCGAAGCAGCCGAGGTGGAGGCTATCGTAAACAAGGCTGTGAGCGACGGCAAGATTGGCAAGGAGCAGGTGGCGACCTTCAAGGCTCTGATGAAGAGCGACCGTGCAAACACCGAGTCTCTACTGAAGGGCATGAAAGCCCAGAAGCCCCAGATGCGTGCAGCAGCTTATATTGACGAGCACCCTACCGGCAGCAGCTTTGCCGACAAGAGCTGGGACGAGCTGGACAGATGCGGTCTGCTTGCTGTGCTGAAGAACTCAGACCCGGGACTGTTTGCAGCGAAGTATAAGGAACGCTTCGGTGTGGACTATAACAACTAACGGAATAATAACGAAAGAAAAAGGAGAAAAAAGAAATGGCATTGAACAAACAAATCTGGCTGAACACTATTGTCGAGAACTTCTACCCCGACAACTCGTTTGCCTCGAAGAGTATCGACGACTCTACCTTTGTGAGCTACAAGACGGTACACATTCCGAATGCTGGCACCCCGTCGGGTGTGGAAATAAACCGCACAAAGAAGCCCGCGAGCGTGAGCCAGCGCACGGACAACGAGCTGACCTACGACATGGACGAGCTGACCACGAACCCCATATACATCCCGAACATCGACACTGTGGAGCTGAGCTACGACAAGCGTAACAGTGTGCTGAGCAACGACCGCCAGCAGCTGCAGAAGGTGGCGGCTCAGAACCTGCTGTATCGCTGGGCGAAGGGTGCGAACACACTTAGCACCAGCGGTGCGGCGCGCGAGGCGCATACTTCGGAAACCGCGACCGGCAACCGCAAGAAGTTTACGAAAGCGGTAGTGATGGCGGCGATGGTTAAGATGAACGTGGACGACGTGCCGTCAGAGGGCCGCTATATGCTGCTTGACGCAGTGCAGTATGCAGATCTTCTGGACGACCTGACAGACAAGGAACTCTCGGCATTCCAGGCATTGGCAAATGTGAGCAAGGGCGTGATGGGACAGCTCTATGGTTTCAGCATCATGCAGCGTTCGAAGGTTCTGCGAGTGAAGGCAGACGGTTCGACCGTTATCAGATGGGAAGATGAGGGCGAGGCGACAGAACTTGCCGCAGGCCTTGCCTGGCAGCAGCAGTGCGTAAGCCGCGCTCTCGGCGAGGTGAAGATGTACTCGAATGAGAACGATCCGCAATACTACGGCGACATCTACTCGTTCCTGGTGCGTGTTGGTGGCAGTCCGCGCCGCTATGACAAGAAGGGTGTGTACCTTATCACTGAGGGTGCTGCAGCGTAGAGAAAGAAAGGAGAATAGCTTATGCAACTACCGAGAGTGAAGATACAATTTCTGACGGGGCAGCTGGGCACCGTGGGCGACAGTCCGGACGGGCTGTTCGCCTTGGTGTGCGGTGCTGCAGCCGTTGGGAGCACGTTCGCGCTGAACACGGCGTATGAGGTGACGAGCATGGACAGTGTGCAGGCCCTGGGCTTGACTGAGGAAAACAATGAGGTGCTGTGGAAACATCTGTCGGAGTTTTATGACGAGGCAGGTGCCGGCGTGAAGCTCGTGGTTATGGGCGTGAGCCCGACGACAACGATGACGGCGCTTCTGGACTATACGAAGACATCAGCAGGAAGCGTGCGCTGGCTCGTGGAGAAGGAGAACGGTGCGCTGCGAGGCGTGGGCGTGGCGAACGTGAACACGCTGTCGAGCGAGACAAGCCAGGAAGGCATAGACAAGGACGTGCTGACAGCTGCTGCAAAAGCGCAGCAACTGGGCGAATGGGCCACGACAGAGCTGTATGCGCCGATGGTGACTCTACTGGAAGGCAGAAACTACACAGAAGCGACGGAGCTGCACGACCTTACAAAGGAAACGTGGGACAGAGTGGGCATCGTGGTGAGCGACACGAAAGCCGGAACGAACGGGGCGTGCATGGGCACGCTGCTTGGACGTGCGGCGAGCGTGAGCGTGCAGCGCAACATTGGCAGGGTGAAGGACGGAAGCCTGAAGCCATTAGAGATGTACATCGGCGAGAAGAAAACCGACGAGGCAGGCGAGAGCGTGAGAAAGCTCTACGAGAAAGGCTACATCGTGGCACGCAAGTATGTGGGGCGGAGCGGCTACTACTGGGCCGACGACAACCTGGCATGCGATCCGACTGGCGACTACGCACATTTGGCATACCGAAGAGTGATAGACAAGGCTTACCGCACGGCCTACGACACGCTGCTTGACATGCTGCTGGACGAGCTGGAGGTGAACGAGGACGGGACGCTGGACACCGGCGTGGTGAAGAGCTGGCAGCAGACGGTGGAGACAGCGATAAACCGCAAGATGACGGCGAACGGGGAGCTGAGCAGCGGAAGCGACGGCGAGGGCTGCGTGTGCAAGATAGACGAGACGCAGAACGTGCTGGCGACGAGCATGGTGAAGGTGACGCTGAAGGTGCGCCCTTACGGCTATGCGCGTTATGTGGACGTGAACCTGGGATTCCAAGTGACAACAAACGGCTAAAGAAGAAAGGAGGATAAGAATGTTCAATTCAAGAGAGTACGAGTGGAGCGACGTGAACGTGGTGGCTGCGGGCAGACCGGTGACTGGCATAAGGGGCGTGAAATACTCGTCGAAACAGGAGAAGGAAGTGCTGCACGCGAAGGGCAACAAGCCCCACAGCATACAGAGGGGCAACAAGACGTATGACGGCGAGCTGACGGTGACGCAAAGCGAATATGAGGCGCTGCGTGCTGCCGGTGGCGGCGACATACTGGACATCAGCATAGACATCGTTGTGGCTTACGGTAACCCGAGCAAGGGTGACGTGATAACGACGGACCTGCTGATGGGTGTGGAGTTCACAGAGGACAACACAGAATGGAAGCAGGGCGACAAGTTCCAGGAGAAGGCACTGCCGTTTATCTTCCTTGACAAGAAGAGCGTGTAGGGAGCGTTTGAACAGTAATTGAAAACCATTTAAAAAGAACAGAAAAATGAATTTTGAAAAGAAACACATTGAGGAACTTAAAGCCAAACACGGCGAGATATTCTTGATAGAGACACAGGGCAAGAGCTGCATCATCCGCAAGCCGAACCGCCGTGACTTGAGCTATGTGAGCGTGGAGAAAGACCCCATAAAGATGCAGACCGCACTGCTCAACCAGTTGTGGGTGGAAGGCGACGAGGAAATCAAGACCAACGATGACTATTTCTTCGCAGCCTGCAACACACTGGATGAGGTGCTGAAGGTAAAGGAGGCCGAGATAAAAAAACTTTAGAGGAGGCTGAAATCGACGATGCCGGGGCAAGTGATGTTCTCTACCTGAATACACTATTGAGATATTACATGCACATAGACCCAGACACCCTGACCGATGCGGAATGGGCGTGGACTATCCGGTTTTTAATAGACATCAGAAAAGAAGAGGCAAAGGCAAATGGATAGTGTACTTAAATTCCTAATCAAGCTCCAGGCAGACCAGGGCAATGTGCTGAGCGTGGCACGGCGCACGTCCGAGCAGCTGGACACCATATCCCGAAAGGCGACATCCGTGGGTACCCGCCTTCGGGAGGCCTTCTCCTTCTCCAATTTCAAGAACTCGCTCTCATCCTTGCCCGGCATGGACTTCTTGATGAACCCGTACACGCTGATAGCCTCGGGAGTTGGCGCACTGACCACCATTGGGGCACAAGCCGAGCAGACATCTGTAGCATTCAAGACACTGGTGGGCAACGAGACCATGGCCGCAAGGATGTTGAACGACATCAACAAGTTTGCGGCACGGACACCGTTTGAGCCGCTTGACCTTGAAAACAACGCCAAGATGATGCTCGGCTTCGGCGTTAACGCACAGAAGGTTGTGCCGTATCTGAAGCAATTGGGCGACATTGCCATGGGCGACAAAGAAAAACTCGGTGGCCTCTCGCTTGTGTTCGGTCAGGTGGCCTCTGCAGGAAAGATGCAGGGGCAGGACTTGATGCAGTTCATCAATGCCGGTTTTAACCCATTGAAGGAACTGCAGAAGATGACTGGCAAAAGTTATGCGGAGCTGCAGGACATGATGAGCAAGGGACAAATAGGCTTTGACGCTGTGGCGGCAGCCATAAACCATGCGACCAGTGCCGGCGGCGCTTTTGAAGGAATGTCCGACAAGCTGAGCCAGACCGTCAGCGGCAAGTTCTCCACCTTGATGGGCAATATCAGGCAGTCGGCCGTTGACATGTTCGAGCAACTGAAGCCAATCGTCAGCGGACTCATGGATGTGTTTATGGCCATAGTGCCGCCGATAGCTACCGCATTGTCGAAAATACTGTCAGTTGTGGCTGGTGTCATCAATTTCATCATGCAATGGAAAACAGAACTCGGATACCTCGCTGTGGTTGTCGGTGTCGGTACGATAGCTTTCAATCTTCACACGATAGCCTTGTGGGGAATGGTCGGAGCGATAAAAGTCGTTTCGGCCGTGACAAAGGCATGGGAGGGCGTGCAATGGCTGTTGAATGTTGCCCTCAACGCCAATCCCATCGGTATCGTCATTACGGCTGTGGCTGCTTTGGTAGCCGGTATCGTGTATTGCTGGAACAAATTTGCCTGGTTCCGCGCCTTTCTGCTCACCATGTGGTCGGTGATTAAGGGACTCGGAGGCATCATCAAGGACTACCTGATAGACCGTTTCAAGACCTTGCTCAGTGGCATCGGCAAAATCGGCGATGCCATGGCGAAACTCTTTGACGGTGACTTCAAAGGTGCTTGGAACAGTGCCGTGAAAGGCGTGAAGGACATAACCGGCATATCAAGCACCGAAAAGGCACTCTCTGCGACAAAGCAGCTTGTGAATGGTGTGAAAGACGAGTACGACCGGAACTATGTACACGAAAGCGCGAAAGACAAGCCGAAGAAGTCAGCAGCCATATCCACACCAGGAGTGAAAGGCAGCGACACCTCATTCTCTTTCGGCTCTGCCACAGACGGGAAAGGAGGCAAAGGCGGTAAGGGAGGCAGCGGCGGACGCAAGACAGCCGAGGCTCTTGCCACCGGCGGCACACGCAACACATCGATAAACATCTCCATTGGCAAGTTTTTCGACAATATCCAGGTAACAATGAACGACAAGAGCGATACGGCAGAGCTGGAGCGTGTGGTGCTCCAGTGCATGAACCGCGCCCTGTCAATAGCAACCAGTACAGACCGATGAGCACGACAAACAAATTCATACTACAGAACCTTGCGCTGAGGGCAGCGGGACTGACCAAGGTACCGCCCTACTGGCTATTCCGTGAGAACAATTTCTTCGGCAAGAACCTCGGCTACATTCAAGGCGGCAAGACGATACCCGACAGCTCGAGCTTCGATGTGACAAAAATCACCGAAGAAGAGCTTGAGGATATAGTCCGTACAAATGCGCTTGGTGTTCCTATGGTGATGCCGCTGCGTTTCCAACTGGAGGAGGCTGGTGCCGAGGAGTGGCTGTTCCCGGTGGAGCCGATGATAAGCGTCAACGGACAGAATATACTGACGCGCCGCCATGTGTCGAAAGGAAAGGTGAAAGGCAGCATCAAGGAACGCTGGACGCAAGACGACTATACCGTCAGGATAGAAGGCTTGCTGATGAGCGAGGACGGCAGCTATCCGGATGCCGACATGACAAGGCTGAAGAACTTCTGCGAGGCGGGACATGTGAAGGCGTTGTGCCCATTGCTGGAGATATTCGGTATCAGCCAACTGGCAATAGAGAGTTGGGACATACCTTTCACAATCGGCAGAGCGAACCAAAATTATACTATCCAGGCATACAGCGACGACATCTACAAGTTGCTGTTGAGCCGTGAGGACTTAAACACCTAATATAATATGTACACGATGGCTTATGACATAACGGTCGGTGACTACCGTCTCGGAATGCTCGACAAGGTGGAGATACACAAGAGTGTGGAACTGCTTGCCGACACCGCGACCATAACACTGCCTGGAGCGGAATACAACACTGCGCTGCAGATAGAGGACAAACTGAAACGCGGCGACAAGGTGTGCATAAGGTTCGGATATGAGGAAACTGGACTTGAAACGGAGTTTGAAGGCTGGCTGCAGCGCATATCCACCAACGGCGGTGACATAAAGCTGATTTGCGAGGACGATCTGTTTCTGTTCAGAAAAGACATACCGAACGAGGTGCTGCAGAAAGTGACGCTGAAAGACCTGCTTGCAAAGGTCATTGACGGCTGCGGTATCGGTTGCAGTGTCGAGTGTTCCTACTCATGGACATACAGCAAGTTCGTGATAAACAATGCCACCGGCTATGATGTTCTGAAGAAAGTTCAAGAGGAAAGCGGTGCCGACATCTATATGCAGGATGGTGTGCTGCACATACACCCACCAGGCGAGAAAGTGGGCGAAGAGCGTTTCTACGACTTCTCGCTGAACATCGAGGAAGAAAACCTTACCTATCACCGTGCGCAGGACAAACGGCTGCTTGTTGTAGTGAAGGCACTCATGCCCGACGGCACGGTAAAGGAAATTGAGACTGGCACGACAGGCGGTGACAAGATAGAAATCAAGTGTCCGACGAGTGACGAGGCATCGATGAAGGCTCGCGGTGAGCTGGAGGTGAAACGGCGTAGCTTTGACGGTTATGAGGGCAGCATAACGGGATGGCTGGTGCCGATGTGCAAGCCGGGTGACAGCGCTGTGCTGCGTGACCGTGACTATGAGTATAAGGACGGGACGTACTTTGTGGCGGCAGTGACAACGGAGTTGGGCAGGGATGGCGGCAAGAGGAAGGTGACGTTAGGTTTTAAGTTGAGCTAAAAAGAAAGGAGGAAACGGAATGGACGAATACAGGAGGCTGCAAGAACTGCTGAGGGGCGCTGGCGGCGGAATGGAGACGACGCTGTACCAAGGCGTGGTGAAGAGCGTGGAGGGTCAGACCTGCACGGTGACGGTAGGAAAGGTGGACGTGCCAGGGGTGCGGCTGAAGGCCTCGGAAACGGAGGACGAGGGACGGATGCTGGTGACACCAAAGGTGGGGACGGCGGTGACGATGGGGAGCCTGAGCGGCGACTTGGCAGAGCTGGTGGTGGTGCAGGTGGACCATGTGGAGAGGATAGAGGTGAACGGCGGACTGTTGGGCGGTCTGGTGAACATAGAGGAGCTGACGGCGAAGATAAACGAGCTGGTAGACGCATTCAACAGCCACACGCACCAAGTGACGGTGGCGCATCCCGGGGGCACGTTTACCACAGTAAAGCCGATGAAGGCGGCGAACCGCTTTGCCAAGGGGGACTACGAGGACGAAACTATAAAGCACTGAGGAGAGGATGAAAGGAATAGAACTGCGATATGACGGCAACTGCAACGTGCTGGAACCTGCTGTGAGGAACGGCATGATGGCCGTGGGCGACACGCTGCGGCAAAACCAGGCTTTGCTGCTGACGCTGCACAAGGGGGAGCTGAAGGAGCGCCCGTCGGCAGGCGTGGGGCTGAGCGACATGCTGCTGGATAATGACCCTATATACTGGCGCACGGAGATAAAGGAGCAGCTGGAGATGGACGGTCAGACTGTGGCGAAGGTGAGGATCACGGAGAAGGGTGTGGAGATAGAGGCGAGTTATTAACAGAAAAAAAGGAAAGGAAACTGAATGATGATACTGGAACATTTTATGAACAAGCTGTCGGTGGTACTGTCGACGGCATGGGGCTGGGTGGTGTGCGTAGGACTGATTGTGGCAAACTTCCTGGCGGGGTATGAGACGATGGTGGGCTTCACGGTGGTTGCTGTGGTGATGGATGCTGCATGGGGCATTGCATCGAGCGTGAAGCAGGGCCGATTTACGAAGAGCGAGCTGATGAGGGACTCGCTGTCGAAGTTGGCGGTGTACGGCTCAGTGATACTGCTGTTCATACTGATAGACAAACTGCTGGGCGTGGGGAACGGGCTGTCGACGAGCGTCATCTGCATCTGCATCATACTGGTGGAGCTGTGGAGCACGGCGGCGAGCATGCTGATATGTTTTCCGAACATGCCCTTCCTGCAAC
>CAVBFA010000151.1:0-586 GCA_963594595.1 Oscillibacter sp.
GTTCAGATGAGCAGTACTCATAATTATTGGGTATTCCAAATTGCTTGATTTCTTTTATATCCTGCAAATTAACCTCGTCAATATAATCATAAAAATGTACTATCGACTTAATTCTATAAGCATCTTTATCTGACAAATAATATGTTTTGCCATTGCTCTGAAACGTATTATGTACACCAATGCTACAAATGTTGTCATCTATCTTCATTAGAATACGTGGCGTTTCTTCCTTTGTGGGTGTTATTTCCTCTGATGAAGAAAGAACATCATGCAAAAATGTATAATCGTCAGAAGTGATAGTATGAACTTTATCTGGATTGTTAATAGAGTTTATTATATCCGGATTTGTTTTATTCATATCTACCAATCCTGGGGAGAATACAACTTCTATATTCTCTCTTGACTGTCTTGTCTCACAACTGCAAATTGCCAATAATGCTAATACTACGATATAATGTTTCATACTACTTGGTGTATCTTGGGTCTTTGGCAGCATCAAACGAAGCTGCCTTTGTTCTGACGCTGCCCAGCTGGGACGGGAGGACACCAAAACGACGCATCATGTTGACGAGATATGTGGGAGTGC
>CAVBFA010000151.1:596-8195 GCA_963594595.1 Oscillibacter sp.
TGCCGGTGGCAAACCAATACATGCCAAGCTTGCCCTTTGAAAGACATGTAAGAAGGCTGAACGGATTGAAAACGACGGGCAGACAAGCCGACGAAGGAATATCCTTGTCAGCTTGACTGCCCGTCTGATTGTCCACTAGTCAACTCATATCTTGTCTACTTGTCTACTTGTATCTTGTCTACTCGTCTACTTGTATCTTGTCTACTCGTTTAGTATCCGAAGATTTCCTCTGTAGATACTTTCTTCACCGGTCCGATCTTCTCGAGCGACTTCATGTCGATGTCGCTTTCGTCGCCGAGGATGATGTAGCGGAAAGGCTTGTTGGCGATGTTCTCGTTGACGAACTTCACGAGGTCTTGCAGCGTGATCTGAGGGAGCACGTTGTATACCTTCTGCTGCAGACTGTAGTCGTAGCCCAGTTTCTTGGCGTTGAGATAGCTGTAGATGATGTTGAGCTTTGTCACGCGGTTTGCCTCGATGCGCTTGATCTCCGACTGCTTGGCTATTTCGAATGCCTTCTCCGACTGCGGCACGTTGTTCATGATGCTGTTGAAGGTGGCGATGCAGTCCGTCATCTTGTCGTTCTGGGAGATGATGCTGGTGAGGAAGAACTCTGAGTCAGACGGACGGAATGGTGTCTGATAGCTTGCCCATGCGCTGTAAGCCAGTCCGCGGCTCTCGCGCAGCTCCTGGAACACCACGGTGTTCATGCCGCCGCCGAAGTAGCCGTTGAACATGTTTATCATCGCCTCGTGCTCTGGTGTCCACTTCTTGCCCTCGTTGTGATACTGATACATGTAGAGGTTCTTTGCCTTGTATGGCGCAATCACAACCTCGTTGCCAGGAGTCTGCTCCATCTTATATGGGCGGCTCTCAGGGTCGGCGCTGAATTTCTTAGGCAGTGCGTGGTATTTGTCCACCACCTTTGCCATGTCCTTCACCTCCATCGGTCCATAGTAGAGCACGGTGTGCTTGTAGTTCTTCAGGTCTTTGAGCATATCGATGAGCTTCTGCGGGTCGAGGTTCTTCAGCTGCTCGTTGCTTGGGATGTTGCGCTGCGTGTTGTATGGACCATACATGGCATACTTGGCGAGAGCCCTGAAGTTCTGGTCCTGGTTCATCTTGGCATCCTGGCGCGCCTTGAGGTTGCTCTCCACCCAGCGGCCGAAGGCTTCCTTGTCCACCTTGGCGTTCTGGAGGAAGTTCTCAAAGAGTGTCATCGCCTGCGGCATGTTCTCGCTCAGACCATGGAGGGAGATGCTCAAATTCTCGGTATTCACGTTGATGCTGTAGTCGCAAGCCAGCTTGTAGAACTCCTGCTTGAGCTGCTCGGCGGTCATCTTGTCTGTGCCGAGATAGCTGAGATAGTCGGCAGCATAGGCGAGCATGTTGTTTGCCTCCTCGCCGAAGTCGTAGCGATAGCTGAGCACGAAGAGGTCGTTGGTCTTGTTCTTCACGTAGAGCACGGGGAGCTTCTTCTTTGTCTGTGCCTTGGTGAGGTCTCTGTCGTAGTCAACGAAGCGTGGCTTGATAGGCTCCACCTTAGAGTTGATGATCTCTGTCACGAACTGGCTCTGCAGGTCGCGGTTAGACGGGATGGCGGTGATCTGCGGCTTGTCTATCTTCTTCTGCGTTTCGTCCACTCCCTCCTTCTTATACACTGCCACGTAGTTGTCGGCGAAGTGTTTTCTGGCAAACGCCATGATGTCCTGCTTGGTCATCCGGGAGATGCGGTCGAGATAAGTCACGTTGTTTTTCCAGTCTTTTCCTTTCACGAAAGCCTGCACAAACTCGTTGGCTCTCCACTGGTTGCTCTCGAGCTGGTTGTTGTAGTTGAGCTTCATGTTGTTCACCACCGATGGCAGCAGGTCGTCGCTGAAGTCGCCGTTCTTGAGTCTGGCGAGCTCTCCGAGGAGCAGGTCGCGCACGCTGTCGAGTGTCTGTCCCGGCATCGGCTGGCCGAAGAGGATGAACTCTGAGTATTCGTTCATGCCGTTGCAGAATGCGGCGGCATACTGGCATTTCATCTTCTGGTTCACGTTGAGGTCGAGGATTCCCGCCATGCCGTTTGAGAGCATTTCAGAAATCACGTCGAGGGTGTCAGACTGCAGTGAGGCTGCCTTGTCGAACTTCCATCCCAGCATCATGCACGATGCCTCCTGGCCCACGATTGTGGTGTCGCGTGGCGATGTGATGGGAGCCACGGGGGCGTAGGTGGGGAACGAGAGGTTGTCGCTCTTCTTCCATGATCCGAAATACTTGTCTATCTGTGCTATCACCACATCGGGGTCGAAGTCGCCTGCCAGACAGATTGCCACGTTGTTTGGCACGTAGTAGCTGCGGTAGTAGTTCTTGATGTTTGTTATCGAAGGGTTCTGCAGGTGCTGCTGGGTGCCGATAGTGGTCTGGGTGCCGTATGGGTGTGTGGGATAGAGCAGCTTGTGGAGTGAGTTCCAGAGCTTGTTGTTGTCCTTTGCCAGTCCCATGTTATACTCCTCATACACTGCCTCGAGCTCTGTGTGGAAACCGCGAATCACCATGTTCTGGAAGCGGTCGCTCTCCACCTTGAGCCAGTTTTCCACCTCGTTTGAGGGGATGTCTTCCACATAGCATGTCACGTCGTTGCTGGTGTAGGCGTTGGTGCCTTCGGCTCCGATTGCCGACATGAGCTTGTCGTATTCGTTGGGGATGAAATACTTTGCGGCAATCTGCGAAACGCTGTCGATTTCGTGGTATGCCTGTCGGCGCTGTGCCGGGTCGGTGAGCTTGCGGTAGTGCTCGTAGCGGCGCTCGATGTCGTCGAGGTATGGCTTCTCCTTGGCGGCGTCTACGGTACCGAACTTTGACGTGCCCTTAAACATGAGGTGCTCCAGATAGTGTGCGAGTCCGGTGGTCTCGGCAGGGTCGTTCCTGCTACCGGTGCGCACGGCGATGTAGGTCTGGATACGCGGTGTTTCGGTGTTCACCGAGAGATACACCTTCAGTCCGTTGTCGAGGGTGTAGATGCGGGCGTGCATAGGGTCGCCGGCCACCGTCTCATACTTGTAGTCTCTTGCCTGTGTGCCGATGGAAAACACGGCGAGACAGGCGACAAACATTGACTTTAATTTCATAATATTTATTTTAAGATAATGAATTTGTTCTTACTTTATTTTTATTACTCTGTATCTGAACTTCAGCCCCCTCTCGTTCTCCCCCGTAGGGGAGAGGCTGGTTACTCCGCGCTGTCTTTACGTAGGGGAGATGCAGGTTACTCTGTATATCGAAGGACTGTCGATGCCAAGAGTATCTGTCCCTCCCCTACGGGGGAGGTTAGGTGGGGGCTGATGACATTTAGCCGGGTAACCAGTCCCTTCCCTTGGGGAAGGTTAGGATGGGTTATCCTTGGGGAAGGTTAGGATGGGTTTGCGGCTAGTTGGCAGATGCAAGGGACACAGGTCTGATGCTTTTCAGAAAGGGGGAGTGCCCCAAGCACTCGCGAATCCATGGAAATCCGTATAGAAATCCAAAGATCGCAGGTCAAAAAAATAATCCGTGAAAGATTAATCCGTGTCGCTCGGTGTTATCCGTGTTTTATTTTTTTGACCTGTGCCCATCGCCGAAGGCTGATGGACACTATGCCCTCACACTGGAATCCTTTTTTCTCCCTTGACATCGTGTCCACGGCCTTCGGCGTGGACAAATCAAAGAAAAAAACACGGATATCACGGACTTTACACGGATTGGTCTTTCACGGATTTTTTTCTTTGATATTATTTTGCCAATGAGTCTTGGATTCTATTTGGATTCTGCAGGATTTGGAGCACTATGGTGCTCGCTGCTTCCAGACGACATCTACCTATCCCCTGATTCACGAACCCTACTCCTCCTCTTCCAGTTTCGCCAGGAATCCGTTCAGAGTGTTCTCGTCCACGTCGCCCAGTTCGTATTCGCGCTCGGCGTCGCGGCGTATCATGTCATACCATTCGTGGCGCGCCTCATGACAGCTGTCCATCAGACGGCGACGGTCGTCGGCATCCATACTGTTCCATCCGTAGATGGCGTCGGCGATGCGCAGCGCCAGTTTCCTGTCGATGGCGGTGTCGAGACTTCCGCCGTCGTAATAGCGGCATATCCCGGCCATGAGGTCATCTGTGGTGTCTATGTCTCCGCTGGTGATGGCATCCACGATGCGCATCACGCTGGCGTTGCTTATCTGCATTCCGCTGAGGTCGGCAAATAGCGACGCCCCCCTGCTGAGCGGTCTGCCGAAGGTCTGGCTCGCCGGCGTGTCGTCAAACGAGGTGTTGTAGTCTGCCTCCTCGTCAGCCCCCTGCAGATGGCGGTCGAGATATAGTTTTATGGCGAGCGTGTATAGCGATATTCCCTTTTCGAGCGCCGAGCGCTTTATCAGCGACCCGTCGGCGGTTTCATACACTTCTCTTGCCCCCTTCTGGTCGCGCAGGGCTTCGAGCGTCACCTTCGCCTCCACCACCTTGGTCATCGTTGAGGGGTTGAGCCATTCGGTGTCCACCATGCTCCGGCGGCTGCCCTGCGGACGCATGTCGCGGCGTGGCCATTTGGCGGCGTCGCGGTAGGTGCCCACGGTAGCGATGTTGCGTGCCGGCACGATATAGGTGTCGGTGCCGTCGCCTATGACGTATGAGAACGGCAGCGCCGAGGTGTCGGGATGTGTGGCTATCTTGCCCATACACATCGTGAAGGCTCCGATATGTGCCGGCCAGAGGATGTGGGCGCCGCTCGCCGTCTTGGCTCCGCGCTCCATGATGCCATAGTGGATGGGTCCCATCTTGTAGGCGTGGTTGCTGAAGTTGGTTCCCGAACCGGCGTTGTAGAAGGAGTACATTCCTCCGATGAGCAGCGTTGACTTGTGGTGGCTCACGCTGAACGGTCCGCAGAATGCGGCGCATGCCTCTCCGTTAGCCATGTATGAGTTGGCGAAGAAGAGGCTGTCGGTGGCTGAGAATCCGTCGGTCAGCGTGGAGTTCTCGCCGATGAAGCAGTTTTTGGCTATCGCGTTGTTGCTCACCGACGAGCCGAGGGTCACGATGCATCCGTCGAGTATCGCTCCGGCTCCCACAAACACGCTGTTGTCCTGTCGGCTCCAGAGCGTGGTCTCGCTGATGCGCTGCGCTCCCCTCACCTCTGTCCATTGGGTTATCCAGGAGTTGGTGATTTCTATGGTGTCGGTGATGCGCACGTTGTCTTCTATCAGCGTGCGCTTCGGCATCCGGCTCATCACCTCCTCCATCACCATTCTCCTCACGGCGTCTTTTGCCTGGCGGCGGGCTTCTATGGTGGCGTCGCCGTCATCATACTGTTCGCCCAAGCATGGCGGCAGCACGGTGAGGGCTGCTATCTGGCTTGTGAGTCCGGAATAGAGCACCACGTTTCCCTCTCCCGCCTCGTTCATCACGCTGATGGTGTTTCCCTGTCCGAAGGTGGTTCCCTCGGTGGTCTGTATCACGCTCACGTTGTTCACGATGCAGTTGTCGCCGATGTCGGCGTTGCAGATGAATGCGCTCACGTTCTCCACGAGGGTGTTGTCGCCGATGGTGGAGTTTATGATGCGTGCGTGTCGTATTCCGGTGGGCAGTTCGAAGCCCATGTCCGTGGTCACGGTGTCGCTGTTAGACCCAATGCTGCATTCTCCTATGAACTGCACGTCGTAGAGTCTGTCGGCAGAGAAGTTCTCTCCCACGGTGATTTTCTGCCAGTCTTCAGCGTGGCAGCGGTTCTCTTCGAGCCGCGTTATCTCTGATGGTGTGAGTGTGCGCATGATGTGTGGGGTTTATTATTGTTGTTCTTCCTCGCTGTAGTCCTGATACAGGAAGTCGTTGTATGGATATTTCTGCACGTGCAGCTGTTTCACTCTCTTGTAAATCACGTCTCTCATCTCCTGTATGTTTATCTTCTCGCGAGCAGAGATGAAGAGGCAGTCGTCTCCCATCTTCGCCATCCAGGTCTTCTTCAGGTCGTCGAGGGTCATGTTCTCCTTTGTGGCAGGCGTGAGGTCGTCGGCCTCTTTCTCCACCCATGTGTATGCGTCTATCTTGTTGAAGATTATCATCGACGGCTTGTCGGCGCATCCCAGGTCGGCGAGTGTCTTGTCCACCACCTTTATCTGCTCCTCGAAGTCGGGGTGGCTGATGTCCACCACATGCAGCAGCAGGTCGGCCTCGCGCACCTCGTCGAGGGTGCTCTTGAAGGAGTCTACGAGGTCTGTGGGCAGCTTGCGGATGAATCCCACGGTGTCTGCGAGCAGGAACGGCAGGTTCTCCACCACCACTTTTCTCACCGTGGTGTCGAGTGTGGCGAAGAGCTTGTTCTCGGCAAACACCTCGCTCTTCGACATGAGGTTCATGAGCGTTGATTTTCCCACGTTGGTATATCCCACAAGTGCCACACGGATCAGGCGGCCGCGGTTTTTGCGCTGTGTGGTCTTCTGCTTGTCTATTTCGGCGAGTCGCTCCTTGAGCAGCGACATGCGCTGCAGGATGATTCGGCGGTCCATCTCGAGCTGCGTCTCACCCGGTCCGCGCAGTCCCACGCTTCCCTTTCCGCCGCCCGAGCCTGATCCTCCTCCCTGTCGTTCGAGGTGGGTCCATAGTCGCTGCAGTCGTGGCAGCATGTAGCGGTATTGCGCCAGCTCCACCTGCGTCTTGGCGTTGGCGGTCTGTGCGCGCATGGCGAAGATGTCGAGGATGAGGGATGTGCGGTCGAGGATTTTCACCTTCAGCTCGTTCTCGATGTTGCGTATCTGCTTTGCCGAGAGCTCATCGTCGAATATCACCATACCGATTTCTCTCTCGGCGTCTTCCTCGTCGAGTATATATTGCTTTATCTCTTCGAGTTTTCCCTTGCCCACGTATGTGGTCTGGTTGGGGCCGTTCACTCTCTGTGTGAATCTCTTCACGGTCACGGCGCCGGCGGTGTCGGCAAGGAATTCCAGTTCGTCGAGATACTCCTTGGTCTTGGCCTCGTCCTGCTCCTTCGTGATGAGTCCCACAAGTACGGCGGTTTCGGCCTTGACTTCTGATATTACGAATTCTTTCATCTATGTCGTTTTCTTATGATATGCTAATATGAAGAAATTACTTGCAATAGTAAAATATATGCAAAGATAGTGCAAACCGAATGCAAAATATCAAACTTGTTTGAATAATTTGCTGAGGTGCAGCCTATCTTATGCAAAGATAATGCAAGGCGAGAGCAGAATGAAATAAATACATTTATTTCTTTTGCCGAGCCGAAGCTTATCTTATGCAAAGATAAACTAAAAAACTGATTCCACATATATTATATGGTGAAAAATCTGTTCTGCGACGGGCAATAGCGAAAATACATCACAGATATTGTCGTTCCGTGCCAGCGTGTGTGCTCACTGATATAGTCATTCAGTGTTGTCAGTTTGCTTTCTGATATAGTCAATCAGTGTTGTCGTTGTGTCCCCGGCCTTCGGCAGGGACACAAATCAAAAAAAAGAAACACGGATGCCACGGAATTGACACGGATTGGTCTTTCACGGATCTTTTTTTGATTATATTTTTGATATTATTGAGCTAATGATTCTTGGATTTAGGTCTGATTTATTAGGAT
>CAVBFA010000152.1:0-8149 GCA_963594595.1 Oscillibacter sp.
GTACGGTGGTGTGAGAGGTCGGAAAACGAAAGTAGGAAGAAAACTACTTCGTTTTCCTCCTACTCGATTACAATACCATGCTCTACAAATTGCTGCGGAGGCCGGAGACCTCCGCTACGATATAGTGTTTTATCCGCTGGAAGATAAAACCTTAAATCTGGGAGATAGGCTGGCAGATAACTCTATTTGCAAATTATCTGCCAGCCTTTATCGCTCTCATATTGTGATGGTTACACTGTTTCTGGAAGATATGGAGGATTTTTTCACCTACTCGGTTTTATCCTAATAAAAAAGCGCTCGAAACGATAAACGTTTCGAGCGCTCCATTTTATTTAGCTTTAAATGCTAAGCAGCTTGATTAGCACTGAGCGAGCTTGCCGTCAGAACCGAGCACATCTGTGATCTTGTGCTTGTACATCTGCTCCATGAGGTCGCGTGCAGGACCGCAGTACTTACGCGGGTCGAACTCACCTGGTTTGTCGTGGAATACCTTGCGAACAGCAGCGGTGAATGCGAGACGAGAGTCAGAGTCGATATTGATCTTGCAAACTGCAGAAGCAGAAGCCTTGCGGAGCTGCTCCTCAGGAATACCAACAGCGTCGGGCAACTTGCCACCGAACTCGTTGATCATGTCAACATACTCCTGGGGAACTGAAGAAGAACCGTGGAGAACGATTGGGAATCCAGGGAGCTTCTCCATGATCTCGTCGAGGACGTCGAATGCCAATGGAGGAGGAACGAGCTTGCCAGTCTTCGGGTCGCGTGTGCACTGCTCCGGTGTGAACTTGTAAGCACCGTGTGAAGTACCGATAGAGATAGCGAGTGAGTCAACACCTGTGCGGCTTGTGAAGTCGATAACCTCCTCAGGCTTTGTATAGTGGCATACGTCTGAAGAAACCTCGTCCTCAACACCTGCCAATACACCGAGCTCACCCTCTACAGTTACGTCGAACTGATGAGCGTAGTCTACAACCTTCTTTGTAAGAGCGATGTTCTCCTCGTAAGGAAGAGCAGAACCGTCGATCATTACTGAAGAGAAGCCGAGGTCTACACAGCTCTTGCAAAGCTCGAAGCTGTCACCGTGGTCAAGGTGAAGAACAATCTCAGGATGCTTGCAGCCAAGCTCCTTAGCATACTCAACGGCACCCTCTGCCATGTAGCGGAGAAGAGTCTCGTTAGCGTAGTTGCGGGCACCCTTAGAAACCTGAAGGATAACCGGCGACTTGAGCTCTGAAGAAGCCTTGATGATGGCCTGGAGCTGCTCGAGGTTGTTGAAGTTGAATGCAGGGATAGCATAACCACCCTTGATGGCTCTTGCAAACATATCACGAGTGTTCACCAAGCCCAATTCTTTGTAGTTTACCATAATTGTATAAAAAATAGTTTTTATAAAACGTTTATATATATCGTTTTTTTACTAAGTGCAAAGTTAACATATTAATTTGTCACTACAAAGTTAACATTCATTTTTTTACATTACATTAGTATTTCTGCTATCCCCAGTTTACATTTCATAAACATTACGAATAGTATAAAAAAGTCGTACAAGCCGAAATATCAGAACAAATCATTGGATAATCGGAACATTATCACTACATTTGCACCGTGTGGATATACCTAACCATACCATACTAAAACAAAATATCAAGAAAACTACATCATATTTTTTATAACTTAAATCAAGAAACATGGGAAAAGGTTTTTCTAAACAGAATTGGATGTGGGGCTTCTTCGGAGCCGCCGCATGTTCCATGCTATCATTTTCCTCCTCGGCTTATGCAGGCACTGCCTACAAGAAGAGCCCTGAGGTGCTTATGCAGCAGTATGGAAGCATAACCATCAAGGGTGTCGTAAAGGATGCCAATGGCGAACCCGTCATCGGAGCATCTGTGAAGATGGTAGGCGGCAAGGCAGGAACCATCACCGACGTAGACGGACGCTTCGCCATGCAGGTGAAGCCGGGAGCAAGCGTAGAGGTATCATACATCGGATATCTACCTGAGACATTCAAGGCTATACAGAACGCCAAGGACTTTAACATAACACTCCGTGAGGACAGCAAAATGCTGAACGAGGTGGTTGCCATCGGTTATGGCACAGCCACAAAGAAGAAGGACCTTTCGGCTGCCATCGGCGTTGTAAGCAACGTAGACGAACTGGCCGTACGCCCTGTCACCTCTACAGAGGGCATGCTTCAGGGACAGCTTGCCGGTGTGACCGTCACAGCTGACGGTGGCGACCCTACTGCCAATCCCAACATCGTAATCCGTGGCCAAGGCTCGCAGAACGGCGACAACGTGCTGTGGGTGGTTGACGGAGTGCCCGGCGCTCCCATCGCTTCACTTAACGACATCGAGTCTATCGTAGTGCTCAAGGACGCCGCTTCGGCTGCCATCTACGGTGCACAGTCCGGAGCGGGCGGCGTAGTGCTCGTAACCACAAAGAAAGCCAAGAAGGGCCAGACATCCATCTCGTACGACGGCATGGTGGGCATCCGCAACGCCATGAACCTCCCCACTCCGCTCAACGCCGAGCAGGAGATAGAGATGCGCAAGCGCTCGTATGCCAGTGCAGGAATGAATCTGCCCACTGGTTGGGACGTTACGAAGAACCCGTGGGTGGGCACCACACGCACCAACTGGATGGACGAGGTGTTCCGCACCGCCTTCTATCAGCGCCACAACGTAGCGCTCAGCACCGGCAACGAGACATCCACCAACCGCCTCTCATTCGCTTACGACAACGATGAGGGTATCATGCGCTACACTTTCAATAAAAACCTTGCACTCCACTACACCGGCAAGTATCAGCTCAACAAGTGGGTATCCATCAGCGAAGACTTCGTATGGAAGAACACGGAGAACCGCACCACTGCCACAAACGAAGGCTACACCGGACCTATCCTCTCCGCCATCTACATGCCTGCCAGCGCCACCGTATACAGCCCGTTCACACAGAGCGGATTCGGAGGCACCACAACGGAGGATCCTGCATACATAGCCAAGTACGGATCTTTCGCTGACATCCACGGCGATGCTGTCAATCCGATAAACACACTCTCATCTAAGAATATCTTCAACCGCACCAACGATGCATGGTCTACCACATCGTTGGAAATCGGCAACGTCATTCCTGGACTTAAGTTTGTGAGCCGCTTCACATACAACCTCCAGACCAACTACTACAAGCAGTTCTCACCGCGTCGTGACGAAGTGGGCAAGCCTGACGGTGCCAACTCTCTTGACGAGAGCACATACCGCACCGACCAGTGGAAGACGGAGAACACGCTTACTTATGACAACACCTTCGGCAAGCACACCGTGGGCGCCCTCTTCTCCACCACCGCCGACCACTACAACGTGCGCGGCTTCGAGGTAAACGGCAAGACATTCGCTGACGAGTCGGCTTACCTGCAGTATCTCGCTTACGCCGGATCAGTATCCGCCAAGGACTATCTCACCGGTCCTGACGCCAACGTCTCGCTCATCGGCCGCTTGGCTTACTCTTATGACGACCGCTACTTCCTCACCGCTTCTTGGCGCCGCGACTATGCCGGCCGTCTGCCCAAGACAAAGAACCACGGCGACTTCCCCGCTGTCACAGCAGGTTGGAAGATCTCCAACGAGTCGTTCTTCCCGAAGAATGACGTAGTATCGCTCTTGAAGCTCCGCGCTTCTTGGGGTCGTGTGGGCAACCTCGGTTCCATCGGCTACAACTATCGCTCGGCTCTGCTCTCAAAGAACTCATGGCAGGAGCAGGCACAGTACGGTGTCGAGAAGAACAAGTTGTGGGATACGTTCATCTATAATTCTATAGCTCTCAACAACAACCTTACTTGGGAGACATCCGAGCAGTTCGACCTTGGTCTTGACATCAACATGTTCAACGACCGCTTGGCTATGCAATTCGACTGGTACGAGAAGCGCACCTTTGACCTCATCCAGACACAGTCGATGAACTGGCCCAGCTCCATCGGTCTGGACGCCATGCTCGTCAATCAGGGCGAGGTTCGCAACCGTGGCTTCGAGGCATCCATTAACTGGAACGACCGCATCAACAAGGACTGGTCATACTTCGTAAGCGGCAACTTCTCTTGGCTAAAGAACTGGGTTAGCGACATAGGCGTGAAGGACGCTGAAGGCAACAAGGGCGTATGGACCGGCGACGGCTCGTTCCGCATCATTCCTTACTGCTATCAGGACGCAGAGGGTCAGCCCCTCGGATCCTTCTATCTTATCAAGAACGCAGGCATCTTCCAGAGCGACGCAGAAGCAGCTGCATACGTTGACAAGGACGGCAACCGCATCCAGCCCAACGCAAAGGCTGGCGACCTGAAGTTCATCGACAAGAACGGCGACGGCAAGATCACCGACGACGACCGCCAGTACTGTGGCTCTGCCACTCCGAAGTACACCTTCTCGCTCTCAGGCGGCTTCACATGGAAGGACCTTTCGTTCTCTGCAATGCTTCAGGGTGTGGCAGGTGCCAAGGCCATGAACGTGGCTAAGTGTATGACTCTCTCTGACGTTGAGGGCAACTTCAACCGCGACTCGCGCATCCTCGACGCATGGAGCGAGACCAACCGCAGCTCTGACATTCCGCGCCTCTCGAAGAACGATCCTAACGGCAACTTCTCTACAGCTTCTGACTGGTACTTGGAGAACGCTTCTTACCTGCGTCTGAAGAACGTGACCGTAAGCTACGACCTCACCAATCTTCTCCGCAAGTGCGCTCACCTTAACAGCCGCAGCAGCCGCCTCAGCGTTTACGTCAGCGGTGAGAATCTCTTCACCATCACCGACTACACGGGCATCGATCCCGAGTGTGGCGGATGGGACGCTATGAAGTATCCGGTGGCACGTACTTTCTCATTCGGCGTGAAACTTACTTACTAATCCTACAAAAAGCAATATCTATGAAAGCAAAATATTTATTGACTGCCGTGCTTTCTGCGGCACTGCTTAGTTCGTGTAGCGATTTCCTCGACGTACAGAAGGAAGGCGACCCTACCACGACGCTATATTTCACTAATGACGATCAGGCCATTGACGCCGTGGACGCTCTCTATGCCCCCATCCATCAGGAGGGACTGTTCGGTCGCGAAATGTTCTGGGAGCAGGGTGGCGCATGCGACATCGTTTGGGGACGTACCCGCAACTACAACACTCTCGCCACACTCCAGTACACAGGCGAGGAGAGTCCGCTGAAGGGCACTTACGAGCGTCTGATGAACATAGTGTCGCGCTCCAACTGGGTGGTCGACCAGCTTCTGAAGAAGGAGTCGTCAAAGGCACTCACCAACGTGGAGAAGCGTTCTCTCGGCGAGGCTTACTTCATGCGTGCCTTCAGCCATTTCTACGTGGCTTACCGTTACGGCACGGACAAGCAGGGCGTGCCCTTCACACGCTATGAGGACTATCCCGGCGGATACGACAACTCCATCCCCAAGCAGCAGGCGTCTGTAGTGGACAACTACAAGCTTATCATCGAAGACCTCGACAACGCCATCAAGTACCTGCCCAAATTTGAGGAATACGACATCGACAACCGCGGTCGTGCACACAAGGCTGCAGCCGTGGCATACAAGGCCAAGGTTTACGCATACTGGGCAACATGGGACAAGACACAGTGGGAGAACGTCATTAAGATGGTCAATTCTCTGGAGAGCGACTACGGTCGCGACCTCGCTCCTGAGTTTGCTGATGTCTTCTCTTCAGACTTTGCCAACTACTGGACCAAGGAGTATCTCTTCGGCATCGCCGGAACCGGTGGCGACACCCCCGGTGGTTCTGAATTCCCCGGCGTAATCCTTGAGAACAAGGGATGGGGCATCTATAACGGTTGGGGCCAGATAAAGCCCTCTTTAGACATCTTCGAGGAAATGCTTAAGGACGGTGCCAGCAACGCCCGCATCACCCGCTCCATCCTCGAATACGGACAGGAGTTCCAGTTCTTCGGCGAAACACGCAAGTTCTTCTCTACGTCTGACGTCGAGTCTGGCTTCATGATCAACAAGTATATGGATCCGTTCAAGCACGAGGACGCCACAAAGGCATACGTCAGCTCCAACGGCAACTGGCCTACAGCCCGCGTAAACCTTCCGCTCGTCCGCTTCGCAGACATGCTGTTGCTTCGTGCCGAGGCTTACCTCGCCACCGGTCATGCCGACAAGGCTGCCACGGACATCAACCGCATCCGTACACGCTCTCACCTCACGCCGCTCACCGGCAACGCCACATGGACCGACCTCTATCACGAGCGCCGCTGCGAGCTTGCCTTCGAGTTCACCGACCACCTCTACGACCTGAAGCGCTGGTATCACTCTGGTGACGCAGAGATAAAGGCTCTCGCATCGAAGGAGCTCAACGCTCATCCGCGTGCCCGCCACTATGCAGACCGTTCTGACTGGAACAGCACATTCACCGTAGGCGACTATGAGGACTATCAGAACAAGAGCACATATCAGGACTACATGATAGCCTTCCCCTACCCGTCAACCGAAATCACAAAGTCGGGTGGCGCTCTGAAGCAGAACGAGGGCTACACCAAGTAAGAAAACCGAGCGTAATGATACGCTACAGATAAAGACTCCGCATGGCGATGAAAGATTGCCGTGCGGAGTTTTTTTATGTAACAGCCTCGTTATTCGGAATATTTTATCTACTTTTGTAAAAACAATAAAACCAGAAAGTTATGTTTATACATGTAGCCAACCCGATTTACGACTCCGTGTTCAAATATATCATGGAGGACGAGCGCATAGCCAAGACCATGCTGTCGGCTTTGCTGAAGAAAGAAGTGGTGCACGTGACGGTACGTCCGCATGAATACAGCAACACCACACGCGACACGCTCTCTATGTTCCGCATTGACTTTGCAGCTACCGTTCGTGAGCGCGAAGGCGATGTGGAGAAGGACCGTGTTGTGCTGATTGAGCTGCAGAAGACGTGGCTCAATACCGAAACACTGCGTTTCCGCCAGTATCTCGGAGCACAATACAGCAACAAGAGCAACATACGCGAAGAAGACGAGAAAGGCTTTGCTTACCCGATGGTGGCTGTATATCTCCTCGGACACCGTGTCGGAAATATCAACGAACCGATAGTATACGTCAATCACGACGTGTTCGACTATAACGGCAACATCGTGAAGGAAGGCAGCGAAGAGCCATTCGTGGAGAGTCTCACCCATAACAGTATCATCGTTCAGATACCGCTTCTGCACGGCAATGTGAACAATCGTCTCGAGAAGGTGCTCAGCGTGTTCGACCAAACCCAGGTGGAGGGCAACACGCAGCAGGTGCTCAAGATAGACGAGGACAAGTATGCCGACGACAACGACATGCTGTACGTGCTGCATAAGCTCACAGCTGCCGCTGCCAACTCAGAGATGCGACAGGATATGAACGTCGAGGACGAATACTATAAGGCCATTGAGGATCGCGACACAGCCATCATGCAGCGAGACAAAATACTGAAAGAACAAGAGGAACAGCTTTCGCAGCAGAACGAACAACTATCGCAGCAGAACGAACAACTATCGCAGCAGAACGAACAACTATCGCAGCAGAGCGAACAACTTTCGCAGCAGAGCGAACAGCTTTCGCAGCAGAGCGAACAGCTTTCGCAGCAGAGCGAACAGCTATCGCAGCAGAGCGAACAACTTTCGCAGCAGAGCGAACAACTTTCGCAGCAGAGCGAACAGCTACGCAATATGGCTAAAGCGTTATTCGCCAGTGGAATGACTGAAGAGCAGATTTCGGCAATGACCGGTATTGACGCTGAAAACGTAGCAAAGCTTCTGAATTAAGCATTCTGTGCAACGCTCCGTATCTTATATTTGCATTTCTGACGCTCAATACTCCTCGTTCAGCGCACGAAGAAATCCTTGGTGCGAAATTCTTGAGTTTTGAGCGTGCAGGAGTAGCAGACTGACGTACAGTTGATTATGGAATTATTGGAAGAATTGTGCAACAATATGAGGGTATCATAGAGCCACTCTTTGTTGCAATAGAGCCTCTTTAGCACTCTAAAACATCCACTATTGTAAGGCAATACAGCCTCTTTTACATTCCGATAGTTGATGTTTTGGGATGTGAAAGTACGTATTTTTTATAAGTGATTGAGAATGAGATAAGTTTTTATCTCAT
>CAVBFA010000153.1:0-7967 GCA_963594595.1 Oscillibacter sp.
GTGCTTGCCCCTGTTGGGCAGATTTGCTGTCAGACGGATGCCCAATAAGCTAATGTTGTAACACCCATATTCCTGTTTTCAGGATTCTGCCAGCGCATACAATTCCTGTCGTCTGAATTCCTTTCATCTGATAATTCCTTTCATCTGACAATTCTCTTTTCATCAGCAAACCATCCAGACAATAGGCTGACAATTGCCTGACAGCAAACGGTCTGATTGCCAGAATATTACGGCAAAAAACCAGACAATCTGACAGTTTTTCATAAAATCTCGTTTTTGCTAAGAATCAGCGATATGGGCAACTTTTGCTCATATCGACCAACTTAAATTAATTCCGCCAACGGGTAATCATAATATATAATTTTGCCATGCAAAGTTCAACTTTCCATTTCCCGATACCTATAATTCATTTGTTTTGTCTAAATTTGCAAACGAATACAAGACAATAAACAATTTATAGCTATAATGAAAAACTGGAAACAATATCTGCCGGACGTGCTGGCAGTGCTGCTCTTTGCAGTGATTTCTTTCGCCTATTTCTTTCCTGCCGACATCGACGGCAAGGTGCTCTTCCGCCACGACTCCCAAGCCGGAGTAGGACTCGGACATGAAGCACAGGAATATCGTGACCGCACCGACGGCGACATCACACGCTGGACGGGATCCGGATTCTGCGGTATGCCGACATATCAGATTTCGCCGGCATACAAGAGTCTCACCACGCTCACCGACATCGTTGACGTGTATCATCTGGGACTGCCAGAAAACGTGTGGTACCTCTTCGTCTACCTGCTCGGATTCTATATCATGCTCAGGGCGTTCAACTTCAAGACCTATCTTGCAGCGCTCGGTTCCGTGGTGTGGGCGTTCTCCAGCTATTTCCTCATCATCATCGCCGCCGGACACATCTGGAAGGTGATGGCACTGGCATATCTGCCGCCGATGATAGGAGGTATAGTGCTGGCATACAGAGGTAAATACCTCTGGGGACTCTTCGTCACGGCGCTCTTCACTGCATTCGAGATATTTGCCAACCACGTGCAGATGACATACTATTATCTCTTCATCATCTTCTTCATGGTAGTGGCATACCTCGTTGACGCCATCCGCAAGAAGCAGATGGCACACTTCCTGAAAGCCACCGGAGTGTGTGCCCTCGGAGCCCTCATCGGAGTTAGCATCAACCTCAGCAACCTCTACCACACCTGGGAATACAGCAAGGAGTCGATGAGAGGCAAGAGCGAACTCGTGAAGCAGCGCTCAGCCAACCAGACCGACAGCGGACTGGAGCGCGACTACATCACGCAGTGGAGCTACGGAGTGGACGAGACATGGACGCTGCTCGTGCCAAACACCAAGGGAGGAGCCTCGGTGCCATTGGCTCAGAGCGAGACGGCGATGCAGAAGGCAGACCCACAGTTCATGGAGATATACCAGCAGCTCGGACAGTATTGGGGCGACCAGCCTATGACCAGCGGACCGGTGTATGTGGGAGCCTTCGTGCTGATGCTCTTCTTCCTGGGAGCCCTGATAGTGAAGGGACCTATAAAATGGGCACTCGTGGCAGCCACCTATCTCTCCGTGATGCTATCGTGGGGACATAATTTCATGGGGCTGACAGATTTCTTCATCGACTATATGCCGATGTATGCCAAGTTCCGCACCGTGGCGTCGATACTCGTCATCGCCGAGTTCACCATCCCGCTCCTCGCCATGCTCGCCCTGAAGGAAATAATAGAACACCCGGAAGTGTTGCAGGAGAAACTCGCCATGCGCGACAAGCTGCCCGTAGGCATCTTCGTGTCGTGGATAGCGTTCTTCGCCCGCAAGAAGCGCGACTATATCCTCATCAGTTTTCTGATGACGGCAGGAATAGCCCTCGCCTTCGCTTTGATGCCAACGGCATTCTTCTCAGACTTCATATCCCAGAACGAGATGCGTGCCCTCTCGCAGATACCTCAGGAATATCTCAACCCGCTGCTCGCCAACCTTCGCCAGATGCGCATCGCCGTGTTTACGGCAGACTGCTGGCGCTCGTTCTTCATCATACTCCTCGGCAGTGCCTTCCTCATGGCTTTCATATACAAGAAACTCAATGCCAAAGCTATGGTAGGACTCATCTGTGTGCTCTGTCTCGTTGACATGTGGCAGATAGACAAACGCTATCTCAACGACGGAATGTTCGTGGAGAAGAGCGTGCGCGAGAATCCTATCCAGATGACAGCCACCGACAAGCAGATATTGCAGGACAAGACCGAATGTGGCAATTACCGCGTGCTCAACTTCGCATCGAATACCTTCAGCGAGAACGAGACATCATACTTCCACAAGAGTCTCGGCGGATACCATCCGGCCAAGCTGCGCCGCTATCAGGAGATGATAGAGCGCTATATCCAACCACAGATGCAGAAGGCTATGACGGCAATCGTTGAGGCCGGCGGAGACATGACAAAGGTGAACGGCGACAGCATCTATCCCGTGATAAGCATGCTCAACGCCAAATATTTCGTGATGCCGCTCAACGGCGGACAGACGGTGCCTATCATGAACCCCTATGCCTATGGAGTGGCATGGTTTGTGGATAAGGTCAGCTTCGTAGACAATGCCAACCAGGAGATGGACCTCATGGCGAAGATAGACCTGCGCCACGAGGCTGTGGCAGACAAGAAATTCGCCCGGCTGATAGGCAACGCCACTAAGCAGGACGGTAACTCCCTCGTCACCATCACCTCATACCAGCCAAATGAGCTGACCTACGATGTGAACTCCGACAAGGGTGGAGTAGTGGTGTTCTCAGAGGTGTACTATCCGGGCTGGACAGCCACCGTTGACGGACAGCCTGTAGAGATGGGACGAGTGAACTACATCCTGCGAGCCATCAACGTGAAACCGGGCAAACACAAGGTGGTGCTCACCTTCAAGCCAGCCACGGTTACTACCACAGAGACCATTGCCTATATAGGATATGCGCTGCTCATAGTAATTCTCCTGCTGCTCATATATAGAGAATACAGAAGCCGCAAGGCAGGCAAGACAGAAGAGTAGAACCCGAAACTGACAAACTATAGATAGATTTAAGATGAAGAAACTATTGTCACTTCCGCCAAACTTGGTGGACTGCTTTCATGATATCACCGGATACGACAGAAAGGAGTGGTTCTGCTCCAACGACCCGGTAGGGAAGAAACTCGGTTCGGGAGGCGGCACCACATGGCTGCTGCAACAGGCTTATGCCGCCGATGCCGCCGGAAAGAACTTCGACGAATGGCTTTCTGCCGACAGACGCCTTATCCTGCATGCCGGCGGACAGAGCCGACGGTTGCCGGCATACGCCCCGTCGGGAAAGATTCTGACGCCGATACCCGTGTTCAGATGGGAGCGCGGACAGAGACTGTCGCAGGATCTGCTCTCGTTGCAGATACCGCTCTATAAGCAGATAATGGATGCTGCGCCACGCTCGCTTCACACCATGATAGTGAGCGGCGACGTGTATATACGTGCCACGGAACCTCTGGGCGACATACCCGAGGCAGACGTGGTGTGCTACGGACTGTGGCTCGGACCGGAGATAGCCAAAGACCACGGCGTCTTCGTGTCGCGCCGCGACAACCCCACTGAGATGGAATGCATGCTCCAGAAACCATCGGTGAAGACGCTGGGCGAACTTCTCAACACCCACCTCTATCTCACCGACATCGGCATCTGGCTGCTCAGCGACAAGGCGGTGAAGATGCTCATGAAGAAGTCGCTGAAGAATGGCGACCTGACAAGTGGCGATATAATCAACTACGACATGTATTCAGAGTTCGGCTGCGCCCTCGGCGACAAACCGACGTCGCCCGACAGCGAACTGGCAGACCTCACCGTCGCAGTGCTCCCGTTGCCCGGCGGCGAGTTCTACCACTATGGCACGAGCCACGAGATACTCTCCTCTACGCTCGCCATACAGAACCTCGTGAACGACCAGCGCGAAATCATGCACCACTCCCTCAAGCCGCATCCCTCACTTTTCGTGCAGAACGCCGAGAGAGACTGTCAGCTTACGGCAGAGAACCAGAACATCTGGATAGAAAACAGTTGGGTGGGCAAGAACTGGACTCTCACCCGCGAGAATATCATCACCGGAGTGCCGGAGAACGACTGGAGCCTGCATCTGCAGCCAGGACTGTGTGTTGACATCGTGCCGGTGGGAGAGAGCGGATACGTGGTGCGCCCTTACGGATTCAACGACAAGTTCCGTGGCAATATCTCCGACGCATCAGTGGAATACCTCGGAATGCCATTCACGCAATGGGCAGCAGAGCGCAACATAGATATAAACGGTATCGAAGGAAAAGAAGACCTGCAGTCAGCCCGCATATTCCCTGTGGTATATGATACCTACGGCATGCAGCTGCTGCTGCGCTGGATGATAGGCGGCAGACAGGAGCTCAGCGAGGAGGAACGCGCTGAAGCGCTCACTCTCTGGCAGGAGGCACGCCGCCTCAGTGCCGACGACATCTCTAACGAGGCAGACCTCGAACGCCTCACCAGACAGCGCAACGAATTCAGAGCGTCGAGCTGGGCTGCGGTGGCAAAGAACTATCGCCACAGCGTGTTCTATCAGGTGGACCTCAGTGATGCCGCAAAGGAATTTGCCCTCTACGACATTCCTGCTCCGGAACCTATTGCCGACTCCGCTCCGCTGCTGACGAGGATACACGACAATATGTTCCGCTCAGAACTGTCGAGACACCGCGGCGACACCGCTGGTTCGGCAGAATATGAAGAGAAGGCTTTCGCCCTTCTCCGTCAGGGGCTCATCGCTCCGCAGGCTGCCGTGAAGCAGCAGCCACGCATGTCGGTATATGCCGACCAGATAGTGTGGGCGCGCAGTCCGGTGAGAATCGACATCGCCGGCGGATGGACCGACACACCGCCGTATTGCCTGATGGAAGGCGGAAACGTGATAAACCTCGCGATAGAACTCAACGGCCAGCCGCCGTTGCAGACATACATCAGACCCTGCCGCGAACCGCATATCATACTGCGGAGCATCGACCTGGGAGCCTCTGAGCAGATAACGACATTCGAACAACTTGCCGACTTCAGACACGTGGGCAGTCCGTTCTCTATCCCCAAGGCAGCCCTCGCCCTTGCCGGATTCCTTCCGGCATACGCCGTGGAGCAGCACAATACGCTGAAAGACCAGCTGATGGCTTTCGGTTGCGGAATAGAACTGACATTGCTCTCTGCCATCCCTGCCGGCAGCGGACTGGGCACGAGCAGTGTGCTCGCAGCCACAGTGCTCGGAGCCTTGAACGACTTCTGCGGACTCTCCTGGGACAAGGGAGAGATAGGCAGGCGCACTCTGGCATTGGAGCAGATGCTCACCACCGGCGGAGGCTGGCAAGACCAGTTTGGCGGAGTGCTCGAAGGAGTGAAACTGCTGCAGACGGAGCGTGGTTTCGACCAGAACCCTACGGTGCGCTGGCTGCCGGGCGACCTCTTCACCCGCAATGAATACAAGGCTTGCCATCTGCTTTACTACACAGGAATCACACGCACGGCAAAGACCATCCTCTCGGAGATAGTCAGACGGATGTTCCTCAACCACAGTGGAGAACTCGCTATGCTCAGAGACATGAAATGCCATACGCTCGATATGTATGACGCCATACAGCGTGCCGACTTCCAGCGTATGGGAGGACTGATACGCAAGACCTGGTCGCAGAACCAGGCGATGGACAGCGGTACCAATCCCGACAGCGTGAGGGCGATAACGAATATGGTCGACGACCTCTGTCTCGGCTACAAACTGCCGGGAGCCGGTGGCGGCGGCTATCTGTATATGGTGGCAAAAGATCCGGAAGCGGCAGCCCGCATCCGCAGGATAATCAATGAGAACCGCCCCAACGCCAATGCCCGCTTCGTTGACATGACGCTCAGCGAAACCGGTCTGCAGGTGAGCAGAAGCTAGGTGAGGCTCAAAGACATAATCATTGAATGATATGATATTCAGAACAGAAGTAGACATACCAAAGCTGACATTCAGCATTGAGCCACTGGAGCAGATGCTGTTTGTCGGCTCTTGTTTCGCCGACAATATCGGGCGTCGGTTTGCCGACGAGAAATTCCGCGCCGTGGTGAATCCCTACGGCGTGATGTATAATCCGGTGAGCATCCTGCACACCGTACGCCGCTTCGCCATGCCGTTGCAGGCAGGCAGCTACGACCGTCTGGTGTGCGTCTTCACCCTCGGCACCAACCACGTCTACCGTCTGCGTGAGACCGGCGAGATTGTGGACAACTGCCAGAAGCGTCCGCAACGCCTCTTCCAGGAAGAAGAACTCACTATCGACCAGTGTCGTGATGCCCTCGCCGAAGCAATAGACATACTCCGTGGCGTATGCAGAGACCTGAAGGTGATAGTGACCGTCAGTCCCATCCGCTATTCCAAATACGGATTCCATGGCAGTCAGCTCTCCAAGGCAACACTGCTTCTCGCTGCCGACAGGCTCTGTAGGGAATACGACTGCTGCAGCTATTTCCCGGCCTATGAGATAGTGAACGACGAGCTGCGCGACTATCGCTTCTATAAGGAAGACATGCTCCATCCATCAGAACAGACCGTCAGCTATATCTGGGAGCGCCTTTCCGCCCTCTATTTCAGTGCTGCCACCAATGCCTTTCTCAACCGCTGGCGTCCCATCCGTGAGGCTCTTGGCCATAAGCCCTTCAATCCCGACAGCGAGGAACATAAGCTCTTCGTACAGCGCACTCAGCAGAAAATCGCTGACTTGAAGAAGGATTATCCGCTGCTTGATGTCTGATTTTCAGTTTTGGGTTAAAAGCCAAACAAAATCCACTATTCTAAAAAAACAAAATCCAAGCAAGCCCTAATGACCGATTTGGGCTAAATATATACCCTTGTCGTTTCCCTTGAAGCACAGGTGAGCACTTTGCCTGTTATTAATAAGTAACAAAAACAACATCAGTTTTGTTACTTGTGTGAAACAAAATGAGTATATTTGTAAAAAGTTTTACTCGTATGAAACAAAAGATACTTGAAAGATTAGGATATTCAGAACGTATCGAACGTATGTTTGGGCGTGGAATGATGATAGCGTTGACGGGGCAAAGGCGTGTCGGCAAGAGTTGTGTGATGCGGCGTATTTTAAATCACATCGCTGAGAATGAGGAAAATCATGTTATCTATATCAATAAGGAGAAAACCTCATTTGATATGATAGCCAACTATCTGGATTTGGAATCATATTGGGCTAAAGTCAAAGACTCCCACAACCACTTGAAGCTCAAAATAAAAGTATCATCGGATGTTTTTTGCTTTTTTAGGCGTTATTTTATATAAAAAACAAGTCAGGATTAATAATTTTGCATTTATTTATGTACTTTTGTAATTAGAAACAAAGAAAACACCGTCGCAAGTCAAAAGAAAGGAACGGTCATGGCGGTGGATGCCTTTAAGGAGGCAATGAGATCGTTTCGTGAAATTAACCCCTAAACCAACTAAAACTCATCAGTTATGGATCAGAACTATCAACCACAGCAGCCTAATCAGCAGTATAACAACGGTTATGGTAACAACAACGGCTATCAGAACAACGGCGGCTTCCAGAACAATGGCGGCTTCCAGAACAATAATGGCGGTTTCCAGAATGGCTTCGGCAACGGCAATATGCCTCCAAAGCCAGACAACAATATGGTGCTTGCCATCCTCGTCACTTTGTGTTGCTGTCTGCCCCTCGGCATCGTAGGCATCGTGAAGGCAAGTCAGGTGAACTCACTCTATATGGCAGGTCAGTATCAGGCTGCCGTGGCATCAGCTGCCGACGCCAAGAAATGGAGTATGATAGGACTTATCTCCGGATTGGTGATTAATGTCATTTGGTCCATATTTTATTTCATGGCAGGCATGGCCGGTGCAATGATGTAGAGCAAAACTGACAGGTGACATTCTCCAAGCG
>CAVBFA010000154.1:0-7954 GCA_963594595.1 Oscillibacter sp.
GGCATTGCAGAGCAGTGCCTCCCTCAACACCACCCTCACATCTACTGATGTCTCACTTATCCCGCCGCTCGATATTCTGACGGTCTTTATGAGTTTGAAGTTCTGGTTGAGCAGTAGCACCCACGCCTGCTCCGTTGCGAGGTCTTGCATCTTGGGCCGCATATACTCATATATCGCCTCAGCCGAATCCATGCGCTGGCGCTGCTCCGCCTTCTCGCTCTGGCGACGCTTTCCGAGTTCGCAGGCTGCAAGGATGGTGATCGCCTTGGCTGGTCCGAGCCCCTTGTATCTGGCGTCGGTAAGTTCGCTGATGCTCTTCTTGCCGAGGGTGTTGAGATTGTTGTTACAGTCGCCGAGCACGCGCTTCATCAGTTCCACGGCTGTCTCCTCCGGCGAACCCGACCCTATGAGTATGGCGAGGAGCTCCGCATTGGTGAGCGCCTCCGCACCGAGTCTCATGAGTTTCTCCCTCGGCCTGTCTTCTTCTGCCCATTGTGTGATGTTGAGTTTTTCCATAGTCAGACGGGGTGGAATCATTTGTAGAATGTCTTCTCAAAAGCCTGGAACTCATCTTTGCCCAACACGCAGCGTTTCCACCAAGCAGAAAGGAATCCGCATCCATATCCCATCAGCTGCACGAAGGCGGCGGCGATGCTCATCCCACCGATTTTGGCGCTGCGGTATTGCTTTGTGGCGTCGATGAATATCAACACGCAATATGCCAAGATTGGCAGCCACGGAGCGGCACACAGCCAATACCAGCGGTCGATGTCGTCGTAGTGCATCAGCAGTCTGCCGACGGCTGACGTGAACACGAGAAGGATAACGCCCACGGTGAATACCATCGGGAGCAGATGCACGAGCTTCAGAGACTCCGGGTATTTCTTGTATAGGTTGATGCGCGCTATACCACTGTTGTATACCTGGCGGAAGAACTTGCGGAAGTCGGTACGGCGCTTGTGCCACACCCATGATTCGGGAAAGAGACGGCATCTGCATCCTGCCTTGAAGATCCGGATGCTGAAGTCTATGTCTTCGCCGAAGCGCATCTTGGAGAATCCTCCCAACCGGTTGTATACGTCTCTCCTCACTCCCATGTTGAAGGAGCGCGGATAGAACTTGTCGAGCTTTTTCTTCTTGCTGCCGCGTATTCCTCCGGTGGTGAAGAAGCTGGTCATTGAATAGCTTATCGCCTTCTGCGTGTCGGTGAACGACGAATGGGCGCAGTCTGGTCCGCCGAAAGCGTCGGCAGGCTCACGCTGCAGTTCCTCGCTCACACTGCTGATGTATCCCGGCGGCAACACCACGTCGGAGTCGAGAATCAGCACGTAGTCGCCTTTGGCACGCTCCACTCCATAGTTGCGGCTCTGTCCGGGTCCGCCGTTCGGCTTCATATAATAATGCAGGTCGAGGGCGCCTGAATACCTGTCGCACACTTCCTTGCACGGCTTGCTGCTGCCATCTTCAACGATGACCACCTCAAAGTCTTTCTCTGTCTGCCCGACGAGACTTGCGAGCAGCTCGTCCACCTCGTCAGGACGGTTATATACGGGAACAATAATGGAGTATTTCATATCTGTAGTGTCAAGGCCTTGCCATAAGGCAGTTTGTCACGAGGTCCACTGGACCTGTATTTTGAAAAAAGAAAAATGGTGAAGCTCCAGCAGCCAGCCCACGATAGTAGGACACCATTGGATTCTTCACCACTTGTATGTCATCCGTCAATAAGACTCTTGTCAACGGTCATTATTCCTTCACGCGGCTCAGATAGCTACCGTCGCGAGTGTCAACCTGGATGAGGTCGCCCTCGTTGATGAAGAGAGGCACGCGGATCTCAGCACCGCTCTCCACTGTAGCAGGCTTTGTAGCGTTGGTAGCTGTATCGCCCTTGATTCCCGGCTCGCTGTGAACTACGCGGAGGTTTGTCTTTACAGGCATCTCGGCATAGAGCACTGTTTCTGTATCGGCATCAGAAACAACTTCCACGATGTCTGACTCCTTCATGAACTCAACTCCTGACACGAGCTCTGCAGGGATAGGAGTCTGGTCGTATGTCTCCTGATTCATGAAGATATAGTCCTCTCCCTCTTTGTAGAGATACTGGTATGGGCGACGTGTGATAGAAACATCCTCAAGCTTCTCGCCGATGTTGTAACGACGCTCAAGCACACGACCGTCTGTAACGTTCTTCAACTTGATGTTCATGATGGTGTTTCCCTTACCTGGCTTGCGGTGCTGGAAGTCGATGCAAACCCAAATGCCGCCGTCCATACGAACAGCAACGCCTTTCTTAATGTCCTGTGAATTAATCATTTTGTTTTATTGCTTATAATTTATAATCTCATTTCTGAGGCAAAAACCTCCACCTCCACAGTCATAACACCGTCAGGGATAGCGATTTTGCCTGTTTCCGACTGCAAAGTTACAACAAATTCAGAAAAAACCATAAAAGAAGTGCGCAAAAATCCGTTTACCTTTGGTTAAATCAAAAGAAATGAGTACTTTTGCAGCCCAAAGTGTATAAACAATAACAATAAATAAAATAAAAAACGATGAAAAGAACATTTCAGCCACACAACAGAAGACGTGTGAACAAGCACGGTTTCCGTGAGAGAATGGCAACAAAGAACGGTCGCCGCGTGCTCGCAGCACGTCGCGCAAAGGGTCGCAAGAAGCTTACTGTTTCTGACGAGAACCACGGCAAGTAATTTGCGCGCCTTTATCCAAAGAAAGGAAAACAGCAGAGGAGAACATCGGCATCACGCTGAATGTTCTCCTCTGCTTTTTTATTGTATCATCAATCGGACTACATAATCGAATTATCCAACCTGACTGAATTATCGGACAAGCATATCGGACTACATAATCTAATCATCCGATCAGGCTGAATTATCCGACATGCATATCCGACCAGTTTATCGGGCAAGCCAATTTGACGATATGGTCACGTCAGCCCATAGTGTCAGCATCAGCCCAACAGCTCCTTGGTCAGTATGCTCTCAAGCAGCTCGCCGGACAAACGCAGGCGGAACTCGCCCTTGATAGCCACGGAGATGCCTCCTGTCTCTTCAGACACCACCACGGCGATGGCATCGCTGTCCTGCGATATGCCGAGGGCTGCACGATGGCGCAGTCCGAGCTCCTTGGGGATGTCCACGCTGTGGCTCACCGGCAGGATGCAGCCGGCAGCACGGATACGGCGTTTCGACACCACCATCGCACCGTCGTGGAGCGGTGAGTTCTTGAAGAAGATGTTCTCTATAAGCCGCTGGTTGATATTGGCGTCAATGATGTCACCGGTCTCTATGATATCGTCGAGCGACACCATACGCTCTATCACGATGAGCGCTCCCACCTTGCCGCGGCTCATGTTGATACACGCCATCACGATTGGCATGATGGCTGTCTTGTCCATATCCTTCTTGTTCTTGCTGCCCGACGAGAAGAGGCTGGCGAAGCGCCTCATCCGCTGATGCGCTCCGAGCGAATACAGAAACTTTCGTATCTCCTCCTGGAAGATGATGATGAGGGCTATCACTCCCACGCTCACCAGCTTGTCCATGATGCTGCCCAGCAGTCGCATCTCGAGCACCTGGCTCACGAAGAGCCAGATCACCACAAACACGATGATACCGATGAACACGTTGAGCGAACGCGACTCCTTCATCAACCGATACAGATAGTATAGCATCATGGCGACGCATACTATGTCTATTATGTCTTTTATTCCAAATTCAAACATCCGTTTTTCTCCTTATTATATATATAGGCTCATTCTCCGCATCCGAGCATCTTCTCCACAATCTTCACCGTCTCCACACATGGCTTCACGTCGTGTACCCTCAATATCGAGGCTCCCTTGAGCAGCGACAGCGTGTTGACTACGGTAGTGCCGTTCAGTACTTCGGCGGGAGTGGAATCCAGGAGCCTGAATATCATCGACTTTCTCGATGCCCCCACGAGTACGGGCAGTCCGAAAGCCTTCAGCTCGTCCATCCGCTGCAGCAGTACATAGTTCTGGTCGAGCGTCTTTCCGAATCCGAAGCCCGGGTCGAGGATGATGTCCTTGACTCCCAGGTCGCGGAGCATCTGCACCTCTCTCGCCAGGTTTATCATTATGTCGCTCATCTCTCCATGGGTAGACATGAGGATGTATGGCACGCCGAGCTTTGCCACCATGCGGAAGATGGCGGGATAGGTGCTGTCGTCGCTCTCCGTCTCTCCGTTGGGGTTCTTGGCGTCGGCGCCACCGAAGGCTCCGTTGATGTTTCCCTCTGAAACGTCGTTGATAATCGCCGCACCGAACTCCTCCACTGCCATCCGGGCTATCTCCGGACGGAAGGTGTCGATGCTGAGCACGGCATCAGGCTGCTGCCCTCTCACTATCGTCAGGGCGCGCCTCATCCTCTGCATCTCTTCTTCTGCCGTCACCTGTGCCGCTCCGGGCCGTGTGGAGAAGGCTCCGATGTCTATCATGCTGCCGCCCTCCGCCACAATCTGGTTGGCGCGGTCGGCGATGTCGTGTTCTGTCTGCTTGCGGCTTCCCTCATAGAAGGAGTCTGGAGTGGCGTTCAGAATTCCCATCACCTGCGGATTTGAGAGGTCGATGAGTCTGCCGTTGGCATTGATTGTATAATTTGGTAATCCTTTCATTTCTTTCTTTTCATTTGTCTTGTCATGGCAGGTCGGCGCCGCCTATGGCTGGAATGTGCGGCTGACCACTCCCTTGTATGTGTTCACGCTCACCTCTATCTCGTCGCCGTCGCCGGGCGCCACCGGCAGTTCGTCGAGTGCCAGACTGACATACAGCGGTGTGGAATAATATTGCGGCACTCCGTTCTGCGAGTGTGCCAGCATGAAAGAATGGCGCTGCGCTCCGCCGTCGATCGGCATGCTGCCGGTATACACCCAGCCTATCGCCTGCGCTGCCACATCACCGTCTGTAGTACCTGTCTTCAGCTGCAGTCCCAGGTTGATATACTTGCGGTTGTTGCTTCTCCATGCCGTTTCCATCACCACGGGGTCGGTGGGCAGACCGGCTGCCACTGCCGAGCGGTCGATCACCTTCGGCATTATCACCCTGCCAATCGCTACGGGGCGCACAGTAGCCTCGCTGGCGGATTCCGGCAGCCGGGCGGCATCATAATAGAGCAGCGCACGGCACACGGTGTCTGGCGCTGACCATCCTGCCGCTATCGTCGGCTGGAGTGTCAGCGAGAGATCGTCGTCGGTGATTGCCGCCGTGAACTTGCCGTCGTGGTCGGCGAACGCCTTCACGAAGTCGGCACGCATATACGACAGACTGCCGTCGCCGGTGTCGTAAGCATCGCTGCTGCAAGCCGAAACGGCGAGAGCGAGCATCACCATACCGGCGGCGGCAGTCGTTATGTGTCGTAGAATCGTCATCATCAATCGGTTACGGCAAGACTGTTTCTTGCCGGGTTAGCATACATGGTGAGCATCCGTTCTCTCAGGAACGCCTCATCCTTGTTCGGGATGTCAATCCTGGCAATCTGTCCTTGCAGATATTTCTCAAACGCCGCCTTGTCCTCTGCCGTATATCTGCCGGCATGCGCCTCATTGCCTTCGAGCATGTCGAGGGCGATATAGTTTGAAGGATATAGACGGTAGTTCCTGAATATCTCCTTGTCGATATGTTCGGCAATGACGTCAAACACCTTCGTCTTCGGAATATCCGGCGACAGGTTGTCGAGGAAGCCGTCGATACATGGCGCGCAGTGGTAATGCACCTCTCCCTTGTATCCCATAATGCCGGTGCGCATGCTGTTCACATCGTCGAGCGCCGTCTTCTTCCATCCCGGCACATCGCGCTTGAGCTGGAACTCGGCGGCCTTCAGGAAGTCGCACGGGTCGTATTCGTAGGATATGGCGAGCGGCACGATATGCAGCTGGCGCAGACGGTCAACGGGGCTTCCCTCCCCTCCCATCGCCATCATCTTGAGGATGGACGGCTGTGTGCGGTCGTTGGAGTCTTTGGCTCTGCCTTCACGCTGCGCAATCCAGATGTTGTCGTTCTTCTCGCCCACCACGTAGTGCATATACTCCGCCATCTTCTTGCTCGCCATGAGGAACTCCCTTGGCGAGAGCGAGCGCTGCACGATGAACGACTTGTTGAGTCTCACGAGGTCTTTCACCCATGGCAGCGACAGCAGATTGTCGCCGATGGCAATCTCGCATGTGGTGTTGAAGCCTGCGTCATAGAGCAGCACATCGAGTAGCGCCGAATCGAGCACGATGTCGCGATGGTTGCTCACGAAGGTGTAACGCTTCGTCACGTCCACCGCCTCCACATTCATGTCGAACCCCTTGCTTGCCTTTGCCATGAGGTCTTTCAGAAAGCCGTAACAGAAGGCGAGCTGGAACTCCAGGTTCGTCTTGCATGCCATCATCTTTGTCTTTATCGCCTCCAGTGGCACTCCCGGATAAAGATATCCGAGCACCTGCTGGAACTGTGCGTCAGAGAGCAGGCGTTCAAAGGCTGCAGGCAGCTCTTCGGGGTCGAAAGGACGTATATCGTCGTAAATGGATGGAGTCTTCATAATGAATAGTCTTATGTATTATCGTTATCTGAACTGGTTCTCCACGATGTCCGTCAGCACATCCGTCATGTTCAGTCCGGCTGCCTTCACCTGCTGTGGTATGAAGCTGGTGGCGGTCATTCCCGGTGTGGTGTTTATCTCTATCATGTTCACCTTGTCCACCTCTTCGCCGTTGCTTCCCACTCCACGGCTGATGATATAGTCGATGCGGATGATACCGTTGCAGTGCAGGATATCATAGATCCGGCTCGTTATCTCCTTCACGCGTGCCGTGGTCTCCTCACTGAGGCGTGCCGGTGTTATCTCCGTCACCTTGCCGTTGTATTTGGCGTCGTAGTCGAAGAACTCGTTCTGTGTCACCACCTCTGTGGCTGGGAACACCACGCTTTTCTCGCGTGTCTTGTAGCAGCCGATGGAGATTTCCGTTCCTTCGATGAATTTCTCCACCATCACGTCGTCGCTCTCCATGATTTCCTTGCGGATGGCAGGGGCGAGCTGGTCTTTGTTCTTCACCTTCGACACACCGAAGCTGCTGCCGTCGGCTGCCGGCTTCACGAAGCATGGCATACCGATCTTCTCCTCTATCTCATCGTCGGAAACGAGAGTCTCGTAGCCTTTGCGGATGAGCAGGCTGTCGGCAACGCTCACTCCATAGCCGCGCAGATACTGGTTGAGCACGAACTTGTCGAAGGTCATTGCCTCAACGAGCACTCCGCTTGTGGAATAAGGCAGATGGATGAGTTCGAAATATCCTTGCAGAATACCGTTCTCGCCCGGTGTGCCGTGGATGGTGATGTAGGCATAGTCGAACTGCACGAACTTTCCGTTGTCCATAAACGAGAAGTCGTTGCGGTCGATGGGTGCCCATGTGCCGTCGGCGAGTTCCACGCGCCAGTCGTAGCCTTTCATCTCAACGATATATACATCGTAGCGCTCCTTGTCGAAGAAAGAATAGAGTCCCTGTGCCGAGCGCATTGACACGTCGTGCTCTGATGAGTCGCCACCACAGACGATGGCAATGTTTCTTTTTTGCGTTTCCATTTTTTTATTTGAATACTTTCTTTATGTTCGATAATCTAATTCAAGCCGGTGTGTTGCAAAGAAGCGCACCTTAGGCAAACGTGTCGTTGGTTGTTCCCTTGACGTAGGCACGCCATTTCTCTATGAGCGCCTCAAGGTCAGCTGGGAGGTCAGACGTGAAGTCCATCTGCTGCTTGGTTGTGGGGTGAATGAAGCCGAGCGTGCGGGCGTGTAGTGCCTGCCGATTGCAGAGCTTGAAGCAGTTTTGTATGAACGCCTTGTAGGTTGTGGAGCGGTTGCCGCGCAACACCTCGCAGCCGCCATAGCGTTCATCGCCGAAGAGCGGATGACCGATATGCTTCATGTGGGCACGG
>CAVBFA010000155.1:0-436 GCA_963594595.1 Oscillibacter sp.
CTGTCGAAGATATTCATCAGGCAATGCCAGGGAGTGAGCAATTGCCTGTCGGCAAACGACATCCTGTCTTTCAGCACATCAGAAACAGAAACGGTCAGGAACTCATACAATTTGCGGAACAGCGGCGACCTTCTCGTTGAGGTGTTGCCGGGTTGGAACATTGCCAACGAAGACAATGGAGAAACATATATACAGGGGGCAAGCTATCAGAACTTCCCGATAATCTTTTATGGTTTCGGACTGAAAGGCGAAGTGGTGACGACTCCAGTCTATGCAGACAGGATAGCCCCTACAATATCAAAAACGATAAGAATCAGGGCGCCGAATGCAAGCAAAGGCGAACCTCTATTCTAAAAAATCAACGTGCAAAACAATAATAAATAGATGTTAATGCCCTTAAAAGGAATAAATTGTATAAATTTGCACACGAATATAA
>CAVBFA010000155.1:446-7947 GCA_963594595.1 Oscillibacter sp.
AATATAATCAAGAAATAAAAAAAGAATAATATAAAAATGGGATTCAACAACTTACTGAAATCGCTTTTTGGCGACAAGTCAACACGCGATATGAAGCAGATACAGCCTATCGTAGAGAAGGTGAAAGCTGCTTACCCCGAAATCAAAGCTCTCACAAACGACCAGCTGAGAGAGCGCACAAAAGAACTGCAGAAACAATTGCAGGACGCAGTAGCCAATGAAAAGGAACAGATTAAGGTTCTGAAGTCTAAAATCGAAGACACGCCAATCGATGAGAGAGAGGAAATCTTCAATCAGATAGACAAGCTGGAAAAGGAAGTCCTGGACAAATATGAAGTAGTGCTCAACGAGATACTGCCTGTTGCCTTCAGCATCATGAAGGATACAGCCAGAAGATTTGCTGAGAACGACGAAGTAGTTGTTACTGCAAATGATTTCGACCGTGAACTTGCAGCAACAAAGGATTTCGTAAGAATCGAAGACGACAAGGCAATCTACAGCAACCACTGGATGGCAGGCGGCAACGACCTCAAATGGGACATGGTGCACTATGACGTGCAGCTCTTCGGCGGTATCGTACTGCATCAGGGAAAGATTGCGGAGATGGCTACCGGTGAAGGTAAGACCCTCGTGGCAACCCTCCCTGTATTCCTTAATGCCCTGACAGGAAACGGTGTGCATGTAGTAACCGTGAACGACTATCTGGCAAAGCGTGACTCGGAGTGGATGGGTCCACTGTACGAGTTCAACGGTCTTTCGGTAGACTGCATCGACAAGCATCGTCCGAACTCACAGGAAAGAAGGAAGGCATATCAGGCAGACATCACTTTCGGTACGAACAACGAATTCGGCTTTGACTATCTTCGCGACAACATGGCGATATCTCCAGCCGACCTCGTTCAGAGAAAGCACAACTACGCCATCGTCGATGAGGTTGACTCCGTATTGATTGACGACGCACGTACCCCACTTATCATTTCCGGTCCGGTGCCAAACGGTGACGACCAGATGTTTGAGGAATACCAGCCGCTGGTAGAGAAGTTGGTTGAGGTGCAAAGAAAACTTGCAACAAAGTATCTTTCAGAGGCAAAGCAGCTCATCTCTGAAGGTCAGAAGAACAATGACCAGAAAAAGATTGACGAAGGTTTCCTGAGCCTCTACCGTTCACATAAGGCTCTTCCAAAGAACAAGCCACTCATCAAATATCTTTCTGAAGACGGCATCAAGTCTGGAATGCTGAAGACTGAAGAGATTTACATGGAGAACAACAACCGCCGCATGCCGGAAGCTGTTGAACCATTGTATTTTGTCGTTGACGAGAAACTCAATTCCGTTGACCTTACAGACAAGGGAACGGAATGGCTGGCAAAGGAAGTGAACGACAAGGAGTTGTTCGTGTTGCCAGACATCACGACCCAGCTCTCTAATCTGGAGAACGAGAACCTCTCTGAGCAGGACAGACTTGACAAGAAGGACGAACTTCTCAACCACTACTCTGTACAGAGCGAACGAGTACACACCTTGCAGCAGCTGCTCAAGGCATACACCATGTTCAACAAAGACGACGAGTATGTCGTTATGGACGGAGAAGTAAAGATTGTGGACGAGCAGACAGGCCGTATCATGGAGGGTCGCCAGTGGAGCGACGGACTCCATCAGGCTGTTGAGGCAAAAGAGCACGTCAAGGTGAAAGAGGCTACACAGACATTCGCTACAATCACGCTTCAGAACTATTTCCGTATGTATCACAAGCTTTCGGGAATGACCGGTACTGCAAGCACGGAAGCAGGAGAGTTCTGGGATATCTACAAACTGGATGTGGTTGAAATTCCTACCAACCGCCCGGTACTGAGAAAGGACCTCGACGACAGACTCTACAAGACAGCAAGAGAGAAATACAATGCCGTGATAGAGGAGATACAGGAAATGATCAACCAAGGCCGTCCGGTACTTGTAGGTACGACCTCAGTTGAAATCTCGGAGCTGCTTTCAAAGATGCTCACGATGAGACATATTCCTCACAATGTACTCAACGCAAAGCTTCATCAGCACGAGGCCGACATCGTGGCCAAGGCTGGTCTCAGCAAGACTGTCACCATAGCTACCAACATGGCTGGTCGTGGTACCGACATCAAGCTTTCTAAGGAAGTGAAAGACGCTGGAGGATTGGCAATCATCGGTACGGAGAGACACGAGAGCCGCCGCGTAGACCGCCAGCTCAGAGGACGTGCCGGTCGTCAGGGCGACCCTGGAAGTTCCGTATTCTATGTCAGCCTTGAAGACAAGCTGATGCGTCTTTTTGCAAGTGAGCGCATCGCTCGCGTCATGGACCGCATGGGTATAAAAGAAGGCGAGAGAATCGAGAGCTCACTCATGTCAAAGAGTATCGAAAGGGCACAGAAGAAAGTTGAGGAAAACAACTTCGGTATCCGTAAGCGCCTCCTGGAATACGACGACGTGATGAACAAGCAGCGTACGGTGGTGTATGACAAGCGCCGTCACGCCCTTATGGGTGAACGCATCGGCATGGACATAACGAATATCATCTGGGATAGAGTCGTGAACATAATCGAAAACCATGATTATGAGGGATGCAAAGAGCAGTTCCTGAAACTTCTCGCGATGGAATGTCCTTTCACCGAAGCTGAATACCTGAACGAGAACCACAACAATCTCGCTGAGAAAGCCTTCCAGGTGGCTATAGCAGACTTCAAGCGTAAGACAGACCGCATACAGGCTGTCGGATTCCCTGTAATAAAGCAGGTGTATGAAGAGCAGGGTGCTATCTATGAGCGCATTATGGTGCCTATAGCAGACGGCAAGAGGGTTTACAACATACCTTGCAACCTGAAGGAAGCATACGAGACTGAAGGCAAGAGCGTGGTGAAGGAGTTTGAAAAGACAATCATGCTCCATATCATCGACGAATGCTGGAAAGAGAACCTCCGTGCTCTCGACGAACTGAAGCACAGCGTTCAGAACGCTTCTTACGAGCAGAAAGACCCGCTCGTGATCTTCAAGCTGGAAAGCGTGAAGCTCTTCGACGATATGGTGGACCAGATGAACAACAAGATTGTCAGCATATTGATGAGAGCCCAGATTCCGGTAATGGAACAGCAGGAAGTGCAGGAAGCGGCTCCTGACGAGCCAAGCCAGCGCTATACAGAAGAGAAAGTCGACCTGAACGACCCTGCACAGCAGGCTGCCGCCCAACATGACACAAGGGAAACGGCTGCCCAACAGCATCACGAACCGATAGTGAAAGACAAGCTTCCCGGTCGCAATGACCCATGTCCTTGTGGCAGCGGAAAGAAGTTCAAGAACTGTCATGGCAAAGGACTCGTTTAAAACGATATAATAAGATGAGACAATTAAGGTGTATCTATGCGTATTTATATACCATGATACACCTTAATGTTTTTATTCCCAGAATTCAATTGTGCCATTCTAAAACCATAAATAACTGATTATGGAAATCCAGATTCATAAACTGAAAAAATCATTCTCAACCAAAGTTGCAGTAGACATAGATTCATTGGAAATCCCTGGCAATACGTTATTAGGCGTTGTCGGCAACAACGGAGCAGGCAAGACCACCCTATTCCGCTTGATGCTCGATTTGCTGAAACCCGATGATGGAGAAGTACACCTGACATTCACGATGAAAGACGGATCGACATACGGCACCAACGTCAATGTTGATGAAGAATGGAAGAAATACACTGGAGCATTCATTGATGAAAGTTTCCTGATAGACTATCTCTCTCCTGAAGAATATTTTGAATTCATAGCAAAAATAAGCAACATAACAAAAGAAGAACTATCGGAGCATCTGAAACGTTTCGACGCTTTCATGAACGGAGAAATCATCGGGCAAAACAAATTGATAAGGAGCATGTCTGCCGGAAACAAACAGAAGATCGGAATAATATCATCACTCATACATTCTCCTCAACTTGTGATTCTTGACGAACCGTTCAATTTCCTTGACCCTACGAGCCAGAATATCCTGAAGAAGCTGCTCGTTGACTACAACAAGGAAACCGGAGCATCCATATTAATAAGTAGTCACAACCTGACACATACCATAGACATCTCAAACAAAATCGTATTGATGGAACACGGCAGAATCATACGATACATAACTGAGAATGATGATAATACGCAAAATGAACTTGAGCAATACTTCAACAAAGATTAATGCATCTCAGAAATGTTAAGTATTGTATGATATTGCTCAAGTAGTACCGATTATTAGGTATTTTAATCATTGCATATATAGCTTGTACCATTTTTTTAATACCTTTGCACTATTGAAATAATCCACGAAACAGGATTATCATAACAGTAGCAGAATCATGAAATTATCAGAATTAAGCACCGGTCAGAAAGGTGTAATCGTAAAGGTGTTGGGCCACGGAGGTTTTCGCAAGAGAATCGTTGAGATGGGTTTCATCAAAGGACAGGAAGTAGAGGTACTTCTGAATGCCCCCCTACACGATCCCGTCAAATACAAGATAATGGGATATGAAGTGTCTTTGCGCCATACCGAAGCCTCGATGATAGAAATCATCACTGAGAGCGAAGCGAGAAACAAAGACATCGCCAATCCTGACACCACAGAAGAAAACGGCATCTCTGTGTCTTCAAATAGCGAGCAAGACACAGAATCCAACAACCTGCACGAAGAAGCGCTGAAGAAACGGAGAATCATCAATGTAGCTCTTGTGGGCAATCCGAACTGCGGCAAGACCTCATTCTTCAACTATGCTTCGGGAGCCCATGAAAGAGTGGGCAACTATTCAGGAGTTACCGTAGACGCTAAAGAAGGACGGGCAGAATACAAAGGTTATAACTTCAACCTCATCGACCTTCCCGGCACATACTCCCTCTCTGCCTACAGCCCTGAAGAACTGTACGTAAGGCGTGAGATCATCGACAAGACGCCTGACGTAATCATAAACGTCATCGACTCAAGCAATCTTGAGAGAAACCTCTACCTGACAACGCAACTCGTGGACATGAACCAAAGGATTGTCTGCGCGCTCAACATGTTTGATGAATTTGAGGAAAGGGGCGACAAACTCAACTATAAAGTCCTGGGCCACCTCCTTGGAGTACCTATGATACCTACTGTATTCAGGACTGGAAGGGGTATAGACGAATTGTTCCAGACCATAATAGATATGTATGAGGGACAGGATTCCACCTTCAGACACATACACATAAATCATGGCAAAGACATAGAAGAGGGAATTGACCGTGTGAAGCAGCTCATACAAGAAGACGAGCAGATACGATACAAATACTCCACACGATATCTTTCCATCAAGTTGCTTGAAAACGACAGCCATGCCGAACAGTTCATCAAGACCCTGCCCAACGGCACTGAGATCCTGAAACTACGCGACAAAGAAGCGGTTAGGATAAAGGAAGAATGCAAGGAGGACAGCGAGACAGCCATTATGAACGCGAAATACGGCTTCATACATGGTGCTCTGAAAGAGGCTGAATATCAGGAAGGAAACATCGAGGACACTTACCAGACCACGCATGCTCTGGATAAGCTCATAACAAACAAATATCTTGGCTTTCCATTGTTCTTCCTGCTCCTATACATAATGTTCCAGGTGACATTCTCCTTAGGACAATATCCGATGGACTGGATAGACAGTCTGGTCGGCGCATTAGGAGGATGGATAAGCGATACGATGTCTGACGGTCCGCTGAAGGCGATGCTTGTAGACGGCATTATCGGAGGTGTCGGTTCGGTTATCGTGTTCCTTCCACAGATACTCATCCTCTATGCCTTCATTTCCTTTATGGAAGACAGCGGATATATGGCAAGGGCAGCCTTCATCATGGACAAGCTCATGCACAAGATGGGACTTCATGGCAAATCATTCATCCCTCTGATAATGGGCTTCGGATGCAATGTACCTGCCGTGATGGCTACGAGAACAATCGAAAGCCGCAGGAGCCGCCTCATTACGATGCTCATATTGCCGTTCATGAGCTGTTCTGCCAGATTGCCTATATACATCATGATAACGAGCACGTTCTTCGCTCTGAAATACCGCAGTGCGATAATGATTTCTCTCTATATTATAGGCATTGCCGTGGCAGTAATCATGAGCAAGGTGTTCAGTCGCTGGCTGGTGAAGAGCGAGGACGTTCCATTCGTGATGGAACTTCCACCTTACCGTTTCCCTACTTCAAAGGCAATCTTACGCCATACCTGGGAGAAAGGAAAGCAATATCTGAAAAAGATGGGAGGCATCATCCTTGTTGCCAGTATAATAGTGTGGGCATTGGGATATTTCCCGCATAATGACAAGCTCAACCAGCAGGAGCAGCTTGAACAGAGCTATATCGGCAATATAGGAAAAGTGGTAGAACCCGTATTCAAGCCTCAGGGATTTGACTGGAAACTGTCAATAGGACTCATTTCCGGTGTAGGAGCCAAGGAGATTGTGGCTTCTACGATGGGCGTACTCTACGCTGGCGACGAGACAGTGGCCGATGATGAAGCTCAAGACACGGCAAAATACAGCAATCTATACCGTAAGATGTCGGCAGATGGTGTGACTCCATTGATTGCATTCTGTTATCTGCTGTTCGTGCTGTTGTATTTCCCCTGCCTGGCTACGATAGTAGCGATAAAGAACGAGTCGGGAAAATGGAAATGGGCTATATTCACAGCCGTATATACCACGGCTACGGCATGGTGCATTTCCGCATTGGTCTACCAGACTGCAAGATTGTTTCTATAAACCGAAATAGGTCATTAGGGCTTGCTTGGATTTTGGTATTTTAGAAGAGTAGATTTTGATGGGCTTTTAATGAGTAACAGCTCGCTATTACTCATTAAAGACAAGCAAAAGACGCCTTATAACAAGCAAAAGACTGCAAACAGGTATAAGAAACTACCACATTGAACGGTCTAATGACCCGTTTTGGGATTAAGAAACAAGCGTTAAGACAACGGATTATGACTGAAATAAAAACAGGGTGTGTTGATTCATCAAGAATTACACACCCTGTTTTATTCTGCTTGGGAATTATTATCACAACAGATTAGTTCTGTCCTGAGAATTGCTTTATCCTTTGCTCTTCAGATAGTTTGCATATAAGTAATCTTCCATCCTTCTCAGCAACGATATAACCGTCCAGACCTTGAACTACAACCTGTTTGTTCTCTGTGGTGTGGATGATGCAATTACGCGTTTCAAAAGTTGAAATTCCATTGCCGATCAAGGTGTTGCCCATCAGGTCATGCTTGGTCTGAGCCCAGAGAGAGCCCCATGTACCCAGGTCGCTCCATCCGAAGCTTGCAGGACATACGAAAATCTCTTCAGCCTTCTCCATTATAGCATAGTCAACAGATATGTTTTCACACTCCGGGAATCTCTCATCTATCACCTTCTGCTCATTCTCTGTTCCGTACACATCTGCGATACTCTCAAATATATTTGCCAATGAAGGCTGGTAAATCCTGAAT
>CAVBFA010000156.1:0-4377 GCA_963594595.1 Oscillibacter sp.
CCTTCAGAGTGTTGTATTTTTTCTCGATGTCAGCGAAAACGGCATTAGCCCTTCTCGTTTCTCCTGTCAGGATACCTATAAGTTTTATCCATTCAGCCTGTCCGAGTGGGTTCGTCTCTTTGTATCCGTGATGGAAGATAAGCGGAATGCCACATTCTTTCAGAGCTTCAAACCCTCCATATTTGCTTGCGCTCACGAGGATAAAGTCAGGTTTTGTGCGCATCACGGTTTCAAGGTCGAAGTTTCCTTCTTTCCCTATCTCTGCTGTCTTTCCGCTTTCAAGTTGGTCAAGCATTCTGAGTGAGAAGATATGTCGCAGAGAATTGATTCCAACGATTTTGTCTTCCAGACCGAGTACTTCAAAATTTCCGAGCTGCAAAGCCGTGGTGCATATAAAGCGAGAAGAAGATTTTCTGATTGTGATGTGTTGAGGCTTGCTTGCTTTGGCTGCAGGGTCGGGATTTGTTATAGTGACATGTATGCCGTCGGGTTTGTATTCCACTTTCAGTCCTTTGGCATATTTTATCTCTATCGTGTCGCTATAGTCTTCGATATGTGAAAGTACAGAGTCCTGATCGTGGTACAGACTGTCTGCAACAAGCTCTTTCTTGCCATCCTGAGCTGTGGCGCAAGAAATGAGCATTGTCATTATTACTGCTAAATAATATAGATTTTTCATGTGTTTGAATAAACGACAAAAATAGGTACGCAGAACATACATACTGTTCCGCGTCCCTATTATAAATAAACCGGTTCTATGATTGATGATTATTCCTCAGGATACATTGAATGGTAAGCGTCTTCAAGGAGCTCAGCATTCTTTGTATGGTTGATCCATATCTGACGGATAGTAGGCAATTCCAGCAGTCCGAGTGGGTTGCCGTTGGTCTGGGGAACTACAGATGTGAAGCCATTGTGGTTGAAGAACTCAAACCAACTGTTGTCTTCGCTTGTCGGCTCACTTGCTTCCCAATAATCGCTTCCCTCGCCAGCCATATCGTTGTGTGCGTGGTCACCGGCGATAGACATCAGGGCGTGGAGATAAACCTTGCCGGAAGTGATGTTGTTGCTCTGCATACGTGCCATCACATTCTGTTTGTAGTTGTCCTTCATGTCAACAGTACCAACGTAGTAGTTCTTGCTGTAAACCTGCAGGGCGTTTTCAAGCTGTGTGTAGCGGACGTTTGCTTTGAAAGAGTCGTAGTTGTCAGGGTTTCCGTGACCCATGAAAGCAACAACGCCCTGAGCTGCCTGGTCATGATAGAGATCATTGAGCAGTTTTGCCACGTCGTCAACCTCGTCAAGGTCGTTGAGCAAAGGCATACCGAGGTGGATCTCTACGGTCTTCAGATATTCGTCATCGAGGTGTGCGTCCTTTACATAACCGTTGTTGGCGAATTTCTTCACGGCAGCTACGACATTAGCGAACTCCTCTCCAGGGATAACCTGGAGGCTCTGCACGTAAACTGTCTTGTACTTTGCAGCACCGATGGCGTGGAGCAGGTATCGTGGCTCATAATAGTTGCGCGACTCACCATGTTCTCCAGCACTGGCACGGTTGATGCAGATGTCAGAAGAGAAGCAAAAGTAAACGTCCGCATCAGGGAAAGCTGCCTCATAAGCCTTTTTTGTGTCATCAAAAGCGGCGAAGGCATTGGTCCATGTAGAACCGAAGGCTACGAGCAGCACGGCTTTGTCTTTGCCCGACTTGGCTTTCTGTGCAGCCACCTGCTGGTCGTTGAGAGAATACTCAGAGATGATGCTCTGCTTAGAGTCGTCATCATCGTCGCAGGCTGCAAAGCTCAATACAGCGAGCAACATCATCAGAAAGATTTTAATCTTCTTCATCTTGTTTCTTGTTTTGTTTATAATTATGGTTGAAAATCTTCTTTCCTTTGTTGAACTTTATGGCGAATGAGGCATATATGCTTGTGCCGCCATTGTTTGTTCCGAGATGGTATGGACGCATCGTGGTGTCTTTGTAGTTGAAGATATTGTCCACTCCCAACTCTACCTTATACGACATCTCAGCCCCAGCCTTTCCGAAATCATGCGTGGTGTTGATTCGCCATATCTGATAGTGTTTGCCGTTTCCGTTGTTTTCGTAGTAGCGTTTGCTGCTGCCACGTGTAGAGAGGCTGGCTCCAAAGCGGTATACGGTAGAGAATCTGTGTCCGTAAACCAATGATGCGTTCCACTTGTTGTGTGCCATACCGTCTATCACTGCCTTTTTCATCCTGTCGTGGTCTGTGTCATACATATTGGCCTGGGTGTCGAGGTAACTGTAATTTCCAACGATGCTCAGATCCTTGAATATATTATACGACAGGTTGACGTCAATGCCATAAGTCTTGGCGTCTTCCATGTTCTTGTAGCGTCTTGCCGTTACCTTTCCGCTTCCGTCCCCGAGATAACCAGTCGTCACGTCCTTCGGCAACTCGTCTACCGGAACGTTGACAAGCGCTATCATGTCTTCCAGCTTATTGTAGTAACCGGTTACAGAAACTGTGAATCTCTCGTTTCTGTATTCGAGTCCTGCACTGAAGTAGTTGCTTGTCTGTGGTTTGAGCGACGTGTTTCCCATATTGAAGAAAGTGGTCGAACCCATCACATGCAAATATCTGTAATACAATTCTTTAACAGTCGGAGCCTTGAAGCCCTGACTCCATCCCAGACGCAGTCGGAAGTCGCCAAGACTAGCCATCGTACTCACTTTAGGCGTGAAGTGGAATCCGAATCTTGAATTGTCCACGAGTCTTGCTCCTGCCGTTATGTTCAACCATGGAATGAGATTGAATTCGTCTTGTGCATATATAGCTCCGGTGTTGTCGTCAGCACTACCGTTAGCAGTCCTCATTGGGGCTTTAAGATAGTCGTATCTGTATTCGGCTCCCACATTCAAGGTGTTTGCATAAGGCAGATGGAAAACGCCTTTCAGCATAGCCATCACGCGTTGCTGGTCGGCTTGCAGGCGCTCTTTGCCGGGATAGAAGGGCACTCCGTGTTCCAGTTTGCCGTCTATATAGGCATCTTCGTATGTCTTGCTTGTATAGTGGTAATAGTAGGCATGCTTGTTCCAGTCTACGTCAATCGAGATATAGTCCTTCTTGTCTTTGTTTGTAAACAGTTTACCGCCTATCGCTGCAGAAGCGTTGCGATAGAGCAGGTCGTATGTGTAGACGTCGCATGAGGCATAGTTGCCGTTAGTGGGTCTGTTTATGGATTTCTTGTAGAAATATCCGTCGGCATACAGTTCAAGATCCTTTGTCGGATTATATGTCAGTCTTTCGCTGATCTGCCAGTTCGTGAATTTGTTTGTTGTCTTGTTTCTTGAATCAGGTACTACGTGGCCTTCAGCAAATTCCTTTGAAGTGTTTTGCCATCCATCGTTGTGTTGCAGCTGGAAGCTGGTATACGACTGCATTTTGCCTATTCTCAGTCCCAATCCATTGCGTTGTCTGATGTCGTTGAAACGACTGTAGCGGGTTGTGTTTTCAAGAAGCAGACCTTGCGTGTCGTGTTTCTTTGTGATGATGTTTATCACTCCTGCCATGGCGTCAGAGCCATAGAGAGCAGATTGGGCACCTTTTACTATTTCTATTCTCTCAATATTGTTCGGGTCAATCAGTCCGAGGTCGTTTTCACCTCCGTTGTCTCCATGTAGCCTTTTGCCGTCGATGAGGATCAGTATATAGTTGTTGCCGAGTCCTCCAAGCTGTGCTTTGCTGCCCATGTCGCCTTCGTTGAAGGCAAACGAGGCGGTAAGCCCTTCAAGGATGTCTTCCAGGGATTTGCCTCCATAACTCTCTATCATCTTGCGCGAGATGACTTCTGTCTGCACGGGCACGTCCTTCAGCAAGTGGCCGGTACCGGTAGCGGTCACGACAACCTCTTGCAGCGTCTTGTCAGCTGCAACTTTATCTTTGCTGTTCTGGGCATTGGTGCTGATGCTATATGCACCTGCAGCAATAGCCAATAATATGATTTTAATTTTCTGCATAATTAGATTGTCTTCTCCTATCCTGGGAGCATGTTATCTACGAGTTGTGATCTGGCAGGTATTCTGACTTTCCGCAGAGCTGACGCCTTCCCGACAACACTTGAAACCCTTTTGTTTCATGCCAGTGGCTTTCTGATGTTAGCTCCATAATGCGGATTACAGCTGCAGGAACAGTTCAGGTCTTTCACCTGATTCCCTTGCACGTCAGCATCATAAATCACAGTTTTAAATTATTGTGATTCCCTTTGCTTCCGTTACCATATCAATTGCAAAGGTACATTTAATTTGTTTGATAAACAAATTTTCACATGGCTTTTTTCAAGTAAAAGTCTGTTAACATTATTATAAGATTTTCTTTCTCTTCTTGTCTGTTCCCT
>CAVBFA010000156.1:4387-7816 GCA_963594595.1 Oscillibacter sp.
AGGCAAATGCCATTTCTGACATTTGCCTTATATATAATAATGTATCTTGTTTTCAAGTTTAAGCCTCTTCAGCCAAACGCTTCTTGATAGCCTTGCTGTCTTCTTCATAGCCAGGTTTGTCGAGCAAAGCGAACATGTTGCGCTTGTATGCTTCCACGCCAGGCTGGTTGAATGGGTTTACTTCGAGAAGCAGTCCGCTGATGCCGCAAGCCTTCTCGAAGAAGTATATGAGCTGACCGATGTAGTATTCGTCAAGTTTCGGAACGCTGATATGGATGTTTGGCACACCTCCGTCGATATGAGCGAGTCTTGTTCCGAGTTCTGCCATCTTGTTCACTTCGTCCACTCGTTTTCCTGCAAGGAAGTTCAAGCCGTCCAGATTGTCTTCATCATTAGGGAAGAGCAATTCACGGTTAGGCTTCTCTATGCTGATGACTGTTTCATAGATAGTGCGCTCGCCCTCCTGTATCCATTGTCCCATAGAATGGAGGTCTGTTGTGAAATCGCAGGAAGCAGGGAAGATACCCTTGCCTTCTTTTCCTTCGCTTTCGCCATAGAGCTGCTTCCACCACTCTGAGAAGAAATGGAGCTTCGGCTGATAGTTCACCATTATCTCGATCTTCTTTCCAGCTTCCTGATAGAGTCCGTTTCTTACGGCAGCATATTGTGCTGCAGGGTTTTCTGCGAACGGCACCTTGATGTCGCATGCTTTTTCCATATCCACCGCACCCTCAACGAGTTTCTTGATGTCGAATCCAGCGCATGCGATAGGGAGGAGTCCTACAGGAGTGAGTACAGAGAAGCGTCCGCCTACGTTATCCGGTATCACGAATGTCTTGTAGCCTTCTTTTGTTGCAGCTGCACGGGCTGCACCCTTCTTGGCGTCAGTAATAGCCACGATTACCTTCTTTGCTTCTTCTTTTCCGCGCTGTTCCTCACATTGCTTCTTGAGCAGTCTGAAAGTGAGAGCTGTTTCAGTAGTCGTGCCTGACTTGGAAATGTTTATTACACCGAATTTCTTGCCTTTCAGATATGATGTCAGTTCGGAAAGATAATCCTCGCCGATATTGTTTCCTGCAAAAAGGATTGTAGGGTTGCTGCCGTCGTTGACGAGCCACTGGAAAGAGTTGCTCAATGCTTCGATTACGGCTTTTGCGCCAAGGTAGCTTCCGCCGATACCAGCCACTACGATTGCCTCGCAGTTGCTGCGTAGGGTGTCAGCACATTGCTGGAGCTCAGCGATGAAGTCTGCAGAAATTTCTGATGGCAGATGGAGCCAGCCCAGAAAATCGTTTCCTTCACATGTGGCATTCTCCAATGCCTCTTGAGCTTTCATGACTTTTGTTTCAAAAGCTTCCACAGCTCCTGCTTTCAGAAACTGTTCGGCTTTTTTTGTGTTCAATTTGATTTTTTCCATATTCGTTTGTGATTTATGTTTGTCTTCATTATCTGAAAGAATCTGTCAGCAGCTTTATTTCAATCTGCGGACTTATGCGTTCGTACAAGATGTTGTATACGGCATCCAGAATCGGCATGTTCACATGCATGTGTCTGTTTATCTCTTTCATGCATTTCGTTCCGAAATATCCTTCGGCTATCATCTCCATCTCTATCTGTGCGCTTTTCACGCTATATCCTTTGCCTATCATTGTTCCGAATGTGCGGTTGCGAGAGAAGTTGCTGTATGCCGTGACGAGAAGGTCGCCAAGATATACGGAGTCATATACGCAACGCTCGATAGGGTGTACGGCAGTCAGGAACCTTGACATTTCCTGCACGGCATTTGATATGAGTACCGACTGGAAATTGTCTCCGAATTTCAGTCCGCTGCATATTCCCGACGCTATTGCATATACGTTTTTCAATACTGAAGCATATTCTATTCCGACCACATCGAGGCTTGTCTTCGTCTTGATATAGTCGTTCACCAGTATGTCTGTGAATGCCCGTGCTTTTTCCTCGTCGCAGCATCCCACGGTCAGATACGACAACCTTTCGAGTGCTACCTCTTCGGCATGCGACGGTCCTCCAAGGCAGGCGATATTTTCTTCCGGCACGTCGAACACGTTGTGGAAGTATTCTGAGCATACCAGGTTTTCATCGGGTACGATACCTTTAATGGCGGTGACGATGAATTTGTTTGAAATGTTAGTCTTGAGCTTCTTCAGGTGGTTTTTCAGGTATGGTGATGGTGTTACAAACACCAGCGTGTCGTATTTTTCTACAATCTCGTTGATGTCTGAAGAGAAACAAATCTCATCTACATTAAATCTAACTCCCATCAGATAAGACGGGTTGTGTCCTAATCGGCGAAATTCGTCAATGCGGTCATCTCTGCGGATGTACCAGCCAATGTGGTGGGTTTTTTCCACAACAATCTTTGCTATAGCCGTAGCCCAGCTACCTCCGCCAATTATTGCTATTTTACCACAGTTAAACATTCTGTCAAATTTGTTTGGGTGAGATATGTCCGGACCCATTGTTCGTTGTCGTCCGGACATATCTGGAGATATGAATTATTAAGATTCTGTCGAAGCATCTGCTTCTGCCGAAGGATTGGCTTTGTCAATCCAGTTCTGCACTTCGTCGAGAGACGGCTTTTCGTAGCCCAATTTGTATTTCTTGTTTATTTCTCCGATCTTCTGCTGTAGACCTTGTGCCTTTTCGCCCTTGATGTCTGAGATGAGGTTGAATCCTGCCTTACGCATTACGTAAGCCCAATTCTCCGACACTCCGATTTCTTCCCATTCTTTTATGGTGCTTTGCGGCATTTTCTTTTCTGGTTTCATCTGTGGAAAGAACAACACTTCCTGGATGTAGGTCTTTCCCGTCATGAGCATTACGAGGCGGTCTATGCCGATGCCGATACCGCTGGTAGGAGGCATGCCGTATTGCAGCGCACGCAGGAAATCCTTGTCAATGATCATTGCCTCGTCATCACCCTTGTCGGCGAGTTTCATCTGGTCTATGAAGCGGTTCTCCTGGTCGATTGGGTCGTTGAGCTCAGAGTATGCGTTGGCAAGCTCCTTGCCGTTTACCATCAGCTCGAAGCGCTCTGTAAGACCAGGCTTCGAACGGTGCATCTTTGTCAGCGGAGACATTTCCACCGGATAGTCTGTGATGAATGTAGGCTGGATGAATGTGCCCTCGCAGAACTCTCCGAAGAGTTCGTCGATGAGTTTTCCCTTGCCGAAGGTCTCGTCAACTTCCATTCCCTTTTCAAGGCAGAACGCACGGATTTCCTCTTCTGTCTTTCCGTTGCAGTCGAAACCCGTTTTCTCCTTGATGGCGTCAAGGATAGGCAGGCGGCGGTATGGAGCCTTGAAGCTCACCATCTTGCCGTCTATTTCCCTTTCAGGCGAACCGTTCACGGCTATACAGATAGTCTCGAGCAACTTCTCTGTGAATGCCATCATCCAGTTGTAGTCC
>CAVBFA010000157.1:0-7813 GCA_963594595.1 Oscillibacter sp.
CCTATACCCACATGTATGTTGAGACGCTCCTGACACAAGAAAAAGGGGTGACGTTATTGCGAATAAGGATTATTCTTATTACTTTTGTTCTAAATTTGCATATTATCATGAACGTAAACATTGAACAGTCGTGGAAGGACCATCTCGGCGAGGAATTCGAAAAGCAGTATTTCGTCGACCTCACAGAGTTCGTGCGCTCTGAATACCTGCGCACCACGTGTTATCCTCCCGGTAAACTCATCTTCAATGCCTTCAACCTGTGTCCGTTTGACAAGGTGAAGGTGGTAATCATCGGACAGGACCCGTATCATGAGCCGGGACAGGCACACGGACTGAGCTTCTCGGTGGCTGACGGGGTGGCTTTCCCGCCATCGCTGCAGAACATATTCAAGGAGATACAGATGGACACGGGGGCTCCGATGCCGTCGTCGGGAAACCTGACCCGCTGGGCTGAACAGGGCGTGCTGCTGCTCAACGCCACACTCACGGTGAGGGCACACCAGGCAGCGAGCCATCAGCGCAAGGGATGGGAGCAGTTCACCGATGCGGCGATAAAGGCTCTCAGCGCAGAGCGAGAGAACCTGGTGTTCATCCTCTGGGGAGGATATGCCAGAAGCAAGGCTCCGCTCATCGACACCTCGCGCCACCTGATATTGCAGTCGGTACACCCCTCGCCTCTGTCTGCCAACCGTGGCGGATGGTTCGGCAACCACCATTTCTCGCGCTGCAACGAATATCTCAGAAACCACGGCATCGAGGAAATAAAATGGTAAGCGGCGTCAACTCGTCAACTAAAAAAAATACTACAATGGCAAATGAATCATCAATAAACGGCTCCAAGGGAGCTTACACACCTATTCTGCAGGTGGGCGACGTGCTGATATCGTCGGACATCATAACGGAGCGTTTCTGCTGCGACCTCGACGCATGCCACGGCATCTGCTGCGTGGAGGGCGACGCCGGAGCACCGGTGACCATCGACGAGATTTCTAAAATCGAAGACTCGCTCGACACCGTGTGGAACGACCTTTCGGCATCGGCACAGGCTGTGATCGACAAACAGGGAGTGGCGTATGCCGACCGCGACGGCGACCTCGTGACGAGCATCGTGGGGGGAAAGGACTGTGTCTTTACGTGCTACGACAACGGATGCTGCCTGTGTGCGCTGGAGAAGGCGTGGCGGGGCGGCAGACTGAAGGATTTCTGCAAGCCTATCAGCTGTGCCCTGTATCCTATCAGAGAGAAGACGTTCGGAAATGGCCTCGTAGGACTGAACTACAACCGCTGGGAGGTATGTCGCGACGCCGTGAAGAAGGGCAGAGAGATTGACCTGCCGGTATACAAATTCCTACGCGGACCGCTCGTGCAGCGATTCGGCGAAGAGTGGTATAAAGAACTGGAAGAAGTGGCAGAGGCGTTCTGCGGAAAGAAATAGCCTGGCGGCGACTATCCCAACCCGTTAGTTCGCTGCCGCCACATATCATCATATGCGAAAGCAGCACTATCCTGACATACGGATAGCTGGAACTAATAGGCTGAAAAAGTAGGTGTACAAATACGGCAGAAATACGACAAAGAGATATGTCGGTATTACACTATGACGAATCTGTTACAGAATTGCGATTTCTGCAAAAAAGATATTCTGCCATTTACAAAGATTTCAGAAACTTGTCGAACTCTTCGCCGGTACAGTCTTTCCCCAACAAACGCCTTTGGAGCTTGGATTTTGCCTTGGAGATTGTGCTCCGCCCTCTGCCAAGAAGGACAGCTATCCTTGAATCTGACAAATCGCTTACTTTTATCAAAAGGCACATCAGAAAATCCTGCGCACTCATTGTGCATATAGAAAAAAGACTTAGTTTGAAAGACGGGAACAGCCTGTTGGCTTCTTTCAACAGCATTTCCGTTTCGTCAGCAGAAAGAGGGTGGCCATTTTTTGCCTTTGTCTCTATTATACTGCATATCTCCGTTTCCATAAACATAAACCGCACATTGTCACTCAAAGCCCGTTCGCTGCTTATCATATTACTCCTGTTTTTCAGGCTCTCCTTCAGCAGTTCTATCTCCTTGGCTTTGGCTGCGTAAAGACTGTGTGTGACTGACAGCTTGTTCTCAAGTTCTGAAATTTTCTTCTCGCGCTCATTTATGCTATTCTCACTCTGCTCCTGCAGCGAAGCTCTGAATTTCTCCAATCGCATGGAGCGCTCTATGCCTGCACGTTTAAGTTTGCGGTATCTCAACACGCCCCAAACCAAGATAAGAACTACGGCTATGGCAGACACTGATATCAGTACTGCTATTCTCCGGGCCCTGATTTCAAGTTGCATAGTTCGCTCTTTATATTTGGAATAGTTATACATGGCATTCATCCGGGCAATAGAAGTCTCCACATTGTTTTTTTTCAATGAGTCGTCATACTCCTCATATTGCAGAATAAAGTCGAGCGCTGCTGTTATATCCCCTTCCTCACGATATATCTTTGCCAGATATTTGCTGGCTTCCTTCTTGGCTTCAGCCGTATTTGTATGATAGAGCTTCGTAAAATAATAACGGGCTGAGTCACACCTACCCAACCGAAAATATGATAAGGCAAGGACATCGTAGAAGGAGTCCAGACTTGGATTATCTTCACCTGCGGTTGAGACGACTGGCAGGGCAAGATTCTTTGCCTTGTCATATTCACCGTTGTACAGGTAATATGAGGCCATAGAACTGAGCATCTCATTATACAGATTGGTATCTCTTTTTTCACTGGATATTTTCAGAGCCTGCCTGTAATACGCCAGACAACTGTCACTACCCTGCGCCTGATAGGCATAGGCTATTTTCTGGAGCGTATATGCCATCATGGCTGTATCACGTCTAACGCTGTCAGTCTTAAATACGCTTCTGAAATACGGCAATGCCGATTGATAGAAAGACTGTTCGTACAAGAGCATACCAATCTGGAAATTCAAGGCGCTCGACAGCTTGTCTGCATGCTCTCCATACTCATCCTTTGCCTTGTGATAGTATTCCAAAGCCATTGGCATGTCGTTCATGTCGCGATAGGCACTGCCCACATAATAATACGCTTGCGACAGGATTTTTCTACCGGCATCATTCTTTTCAAAATAGCGAAGAATTTTTGTCGCCTCTACGGCATCTTTCTGTTTGACAAACATTTTGTCGTTAATCTTTATCGTCAACAGTCTGATATACCATTTATCCGGTTCGGAGAAATGTCTGCCAGAATGCCTCATGGCATTCAGCCGGACAGAGGCTGCCTCAGGGTTATCATCACTAAGATTGTCTATGACAACAAGTTCCTTGGAAAAAGACAAGGCATTGTTACCCGGATAGAGGATAAATACTGATAATCCGACAAGTAAGAGAACTATGGCAAGAACTGTCACTTTCTTTATTCTACAAATGCTCGCAATACCGCCAAAAGGCTTCATAAACAAATATTTTTTATATAACTCTCTTTACACATAAAGGGGAAAGCCTGCCACAATGTATGACTGACTTTTCCCAATGATTTATACATGTGATAACCTCAATCCACTCCTACTGTAGCTTATAAGTTTCCGTCTTCACGCCGTTAACGACAAACGTTACCACCACCATACTGTTGAAGCCGCCAGCGCTGACGTAGTTCACCATATAGGCGCACTGACCTTTCGGCAGACGTTTACCATTGCTTATATAACGCTCGGGAACGACATTTATTGCTTTCCGCGGAAGGCTTCTCACTATGAAATTCTCTCCACCCACGCATTTTCCCGTTGCATCGTCTGTCACTGACACTGCAACATTATAGAAGCTCGTGTCCGGGATGGCTTCATCGGCATAGAACGAACAGCCCAGACTTGTGGCGAGACATTCACCTGCTTCCATATTGATGCCGGAGATTTCCACACCGTTGCCCTCGATGGCTGGCTATCTATTTCAATATTTTCTTTCCGTTGACCACATACATTCCCTTTGCCAGGGCGTTGATGTTATGCCTTGAGTGTTCTGTAAGCTCGCATATATTGCTTGCCGTCTTGGCTTGCTTCATAACTGGAAAATCAAGTTCTACTTCCTGACTGCAGGAATGCAATGCAACCATGCCCATGGTGACTTTGCTAAAAAAATTAATCTTTTCATAGTCATCAATATTAAATGTCAGTATTAAGGTGAATATTGTTATTGAACAATGTCGCCGCGGAGATGGCGGTCATCATAATACAGGTCGATGGTCGAGGGTTCTGAATAACCGCCATTGGGAACACGGATTATAGTGCCCATGTTGTCTATCGTCTCGCTCGAGACATGAATGATACTGCCGCACTGGTCTTTCACTATTACAGTCACATCGGCCAACAGTGTGTCGGACTTTATCGTAATGTCACCGCCGGAAACATCTACCTGCGGAACTTCATAACGGTGCCCGTTATGATTTGGAATAGTATGATCTACCTCGACAAGCGGAACACTCAATGACTGTGCATTCAATCCAGAAACAGAAAACAATGCAAATAAAATCGGTATAATTTTTTTCATAAATATTATCTTTTAGCTGCAAAGATAAGTACTATGAAAAAACAATGAATAATTTCGTTGTTGAATTTTTGTTGAATTCTTATAATAAACTGTTAACCAACATATTACAACAAATCAGGAAGGAGGTTTATGAAATCATTCATTTCGTCTGTAACAAATCATCACACTAAATAACGCAGGTAAAGGACTTGCCAATCAAGACAAGCCCTCTACCCTAATTTATACATGATAACTTTACCTTACACTAACTTAAAAATCTATTGCAACTTATACGTTTCTGTCTTAACTCCGTTTACAATAAATGTCACCATCACTACGTTGTTTATACCACCTACGCTATTATAATGCACAGTATAGTTTTTCTGACCTTTAGGCAGATGGGTTGTCTGACCTTTTACCGATGTCGTGGAAACTATCACATCTACATCTTCTTGTAATTCATGTCGGAAAGTTATGTAGATACGTGAAGTTGCGACATCAATCTTAAATGATTTCTGCAACAAATCATTAACCACTTTCAACGAGTCGTAAACGAGCGCTCCATCTTTCTTGGAACAAATGCGGACTTTATACTCGCCTAATACAGGATCATCACCAATGGCAAAGGTATATCCTTCTCCCAAATATCGGCCATCTGGATCGAACCATTGACATGACACACGTTCTGAAGCATCACTCAATGTAAGGAAATGCTTTCCATTGTATATATAACGCTCAGGAGTCACTTTTATTGCTTTCCGCGGAAGGCTTCTCACTATGAAATTCTCTCCACCCACGCATTTTCCCGTTGCATCGTCTGTCACTGACACTGCAACATTATAGAAGCTCGTGTCCGGGATGGCTTCATCGGCAAAGAACGAACAGCCCAGACTTGTGGCGAGACATTCGCCTGCTTCCATATTGATGCCGGAGATTTCCGCACCGTTGCCCTCGATGATGAAGGTTCCTGAATTGGCAGCATCCTCTTTCATACCATCAAGGGTGTAGCGGTGGGAGGTGATGCCGGAAGAACGGAATTCAAGTTCTGCCTTCCTGAACAGGTCGTCACCGTCCTTGCCTGTGACGTTGAAGCGGAGGCTGTAGGACACGGGGGCGCCGTCGTGGTTTGCAAGGAATACGTTTCTCTCGTTTCCATAGGTGGCAGCCTGCACACTCTTAAGGACGCTTGTGGCTTTACGGTCTGCCACGCCTTTGTCCGTGTCGTATATCACGGCGCGGTAGTTCAGTCCTACATTGTCAGATGAGATCTGCCCGGCGGTCTTCTTGTCGAATTTCTTCTCAAGCGTCACGCTGGTTTCCCTGCCCGGGAGTATAGTGCCGTCGAGTGGTGCCGTGGCGAACATGCCGCATGAATAGTCGCCGCTCGAAGGAGTGTCCCATCGCCAGCTGTCTGAAACGGTGTCGTAGAAGGCTTCCGACCAATACAGGCTGACGGATTTGTCTGCCTGGCTGTATGGCTTCACACCGCGGTTTCTCACCTTCACCACGACGCTCTTGTCTGTGCTCTGCGAGAAGTCGGAGTTGCTGTTGGTCCAGTCTATGCCGTCACGTTCGGGACTGAGCGCTATGGCATCAGTAGCCCATGGTGCTTTGCCCTGTCCCGAACCGTCGGAGAAGATGAGTTCCACGGGGTTGGGGATGTACGACAATGACAGGTCCTCTATGTTGGTGCCTACAAGATAGCTCGCCATGGGATGCTCCCTGACGTCGCCGAATGAGAAATCACCGTCTTTGTAGCCGTCGTTCTCTTCTGCATACCGGTATGCCTCCAGAAGGGTGACGACACCGTTCTTGTCGTAGTCGGCGTCGACTTCTTCGTCGAATATGTTCACGCGTGAAAGGGCTGATGTAAACAGGCTCACGAATTCATCGTATGGAATGTCCGGACGGGTCCATGACTTCTCGTCCTTGCCGCATGCTGCCAGGACGAGTCTGTTGTCTGCCTGCAGGGCATCCACGAATCCGCCGCTGTAACACTGACCGAGGACGAAAGTCATATATCCGGCTTTTATGTCCTTCACATAATCTGACAGTTCTTGGGGATACAGTTTGCCCTCATTCCCCCAAAGGCTTATATAGGATGCCTGGTCTTTATAGCCATGACCCACTATGAAAACCAACAGGTGGTCACTACTGTATATCCGATTTGACAGTCCGGAGAATACCGCCTTGATATTTTCTTTAGTCGCTGCATAATCTATGTCATCGGTCCCGTCCCCGTCAAGATCCAACGGCGAAGAAACGACGCTGTTGTCTTCCATGGTTATGTCTGCACCGGGATCTTTTCCGTCCGACATGATTACGGATATGTTAGCACGCGGGATCTTGTAATAATTACGGAGAGTCGTATACAGGAATGAGCAGTCGTTCCAATAGCTTTCTCTGTTTGACTCCAGATCCTTGTTTCCGTTTATTATCACAGCATATGTCTGGCTAGGCGGTCTTATAATAGTAGTTGAATCATAGCCGGGATTCTTGATGTCTCTGAAAAAGAGACCATGGCTTATGAAATCATGCTTGCCGAGTTCCTGGGCGTTACAATATGGACATAAGAGGAATATGGCCAGAAGTAACAGGAAAGTGAGGTGTTTCATATTGTCCATCTGCTATTATTTTATGATTTTCTTTCCGTTGACCACATACATTCCCTTTGCAAGTGCGTTGATGTCGGTCCCGACAAACCTTCCATCAAGTGTATAAATCCTGTCTGACTTAATGCCAGAGGTCGTTACAGCATTGTCTATTCCCGCAACGTCATACTCCTTTATTGTCTTAAAGGCAGTGCTCCAGGTCTCGTCTGCCTCGAAAGCGGACTTGGCGCCTTGGGGAACGTAGAGCACAACATCTTCGGAAATGTCTTCAAACACTTTTTCACCAAGGGTGATTTCACTTGGAGATGAAGCATGCAGGATGAATGATTTCAGATATCTACAGCCGGCAAAGGCCATGTACTCGATTGACTCTACACTTTCAGGAAGGTCAAGGGTTTCAAGATTGTTATAATAGAAAGCTCCATAGCATATCTTCTTCAGACCATACGGCAATGTAACATGCTTAAGATTGACACGGTAATATCTCTCTTCCGTCTTTATGCTCTCGTATCCGTAATTCCAAGTATCTTCGCCTATTCCTAATACGCATACGGCTGGAACGCGTGGCTTGAAAGCCATTGTACCGATACAGTCATCCACAAGTTTGCAATTCTCCAGATTAAGTCCTGTCAGATCAAAATACTCTGCGAGGTCACGGAGTTGATAATAGTTCTTGTTTCCCAATGTTCCTGTCA
>CAVBFA010000158.1:0-7681 GCA_963594595.1 Oscillibacter sp.
CGAATATTAAATAAAAAACTTAAAGTAAAAACTGCACGACATAAAGCTAAACCGCTAAAAATCAGAGGCTAAGAAATTATCACGACATTGCAGCCCCTTGAAGGCATGGGCTTGAAAAGATGTAAAAGGCATTGTGAAGTCATATTTTTTTATTATCTTTGTACCGCAAACTAATTAAAATGGCTGCCGAAAGTCAGCAGGGAGAAGGATAATGTCATTTATTGTCATCCCGATTCCAAGCCCGGCAAGTCAGAACCTAATGCGCTTAATGAAACATCGTCACACCAAAGAGTGAACCCACATGAAACATGTATGGGCACAGTCTCTTTTTGTGCCTGCCAGGAAACAGGCGAGATGACGGCGCATAAAAAAAAAGAAAACGGAATATGAACATTAAAAAAAGCATCAAGATCGCTCTCGCAGCATTGTTCGTGGCTGTCACACCGGCATTCGCACAGCTGCCAGACAACGATAACGACCAGACAGACGAAATCGACAACTATGACTTCCTGTATTCGGAAGACGGCAATGTGGACAACTACGACGTTGCTTCAATGGAAAACCTCATGGACGAGGCGTTCTCACTCATCGGCACACGCTATCGCTCGGGAGCTTCGGGCCCTGGCGGCTTCGACTGCTCAGGATTCACAAGCTATCTATACAAGCAGATGGGAATAGACCTGAACCGTTCGTCTCGCGGACAGTACACCCAGGGCGAGGCTGTGGCAAACAGCAATCTGCAGACCGGCGACCTCGTGTTCTTCACCAGTCCCCGTTCCGGCAAGGGAATCGGCCACGTGGGAATCGTGGTTGACTACGACCCGATGAACGGCAACTTCAGTTTCATCCACGCCAGCATAAAGGGCGTGAAGGTGAGCCAGAGCACAGAGCCTTACTACTCTCGCCGCTATGTGGGCGCAAGAAGGATTACTCAATAATACACGTATACTATAAAAATCTCTTATGAAAGCATTAGCTTCATTGATGATAGTTGCAGGGATATCCATCGCCTGCACTTCAACGGGCACTGAGCGCAAAGGCTCTGTGCCCGTTGGCGTTTCCGACACTATAGCAGCCAAGGCTCCTGCCGACAAGGGGAAGCAGGCACCTGCGGCAAGTATGACATCAGACAGGAAAGCCAAGGGCGGCACACTGAACCTTGCCTTCGTGGGCGACATCATGCCGGGCACTACATTCCCCGACAGCCGTCTGCCGGAGAAAGACGGTGCCACGCTCTTCAAGGATGTTGACAGCATCCTGGTTGCTGCCGATGTTGCCGCCGGAAATATGGAAGGCGCTCTCGCCGATGAGGGGGAGACGACGAAGAAGGGCGGCAAATTCAGCTACTCCTTCCGTGTGCCAACCCGCTACGGCAAACTGATTGCCGATGCCGGTTTCGACTTCATGAGCATGGCTAACAACCATGCCTTCGACTTCGGTCTCGACGGTGTGAAATCCACCGAGGCCACTCTCCATGCCAACGGCATAGCATATTCGGGCATCGGGGGCAGAAGGGAGAGTGCGATAGTGGAGCGCAACGGCATCAGATACGGATTCTGTGCCTTCGGCCACAACTCATACACGCTGAAGCATGCCGACCTGGAGAACGTGAAGAGAATTATCGGCAATCTAAGAGAAAAAGCCGACATCGTGATAGTGTCGTTCCACGGCGGAGCGGAGGGCACGGCTCACAAACACTTGCCACAAGGCAAGGAGATGTTCCTCGGAGAGAACCGCGGCGACCTGAGAAACTTCGCCCACTTCTGCATAGACAACGGTGCTGACGTGGTGTATGGCCACGGACCGCATGTGGTGAGGGCTGTGGAACTATACAAGAATCATTTCATAGCATACAGCCTCGGCAACTTCTGCACCCCATACGGTGTGAACATCAGCGGCATATCGGGTTATGCTCCGGTGCTGCAGCTCACCGTCAACGCAGCCGACGGTACTTTCGTCGGTGGAAAGATAAACTCTTTCATCCAGCAGCGCGGCAAGGGTCCGCGCCGCGACCCTCTGAACCTTGTGGCGAAGGAGATACGGAGCCTGACGAATGCTGACTTCAGCAACCCGAAGCTCAATATTGCCAACGACGGCACGATAAGCAAAAAGTGAGAGACGGCAGGTCTGTCCTGAAACAATTCAACACACACGATATTACATTCTTTATTGCCAGTCTCCTTTCATTACGGAGGCTGGCAATATCATTTTCTAACGAAATTCGAAAATCCAAATACTAATTCACGACATTTCGGTTGGAAATGCCATTTTATATTTTTATCTTTGCAAAGATAAGATATGCTATGCTCAGCATAAGACAAAGAAGACACAAAAATATATAAGTATGAACAAACAGTTATCAATTACATTTGTCGCGGCGGCTACGATGCTTTCTGCCTCTTGCGTCTCTCACTATGAGATGCAGAACGTGGACAGGAGCCGCATCCTGATCGACAGCAGATACGACAAGGCTGATGCCAAGTCGGAAGCCTTCATTGCTCCATTCAGAGCTCAAGTGGACAGCGTAATGGGTCCGGTGGTGGGCAAGACGGCGAAGGCTCTTGAGAGCTACCAGCCGGAGAGTCCGTTGTCTAACCTCCTTTCCGACATACTGCTCTGGAGCGGAAAAGACTTCGACGAGAAACCTGACTTCGCCATATACAACGTAGGCGGAATACGTGCGGCTTTCCCTAAAGGAAACATCACGTATGGCGACGTGCTCGATGTGGCACCGTTTGAAAACAAGCTCTGCTTCTGTTCGCTGACCGGCGAGAAGGTGACGGAACTCTTCCAGCAGATGGCCGGATGGGGCGGACAGGGCGTGAGCCGCGGTGTGGCGGCAGTAATGGACAAGGACCTGCATCTGCTGAGCCTGAAGATAAACGGCGAGGAGGTGGACCCCAAGCGTGTGTACCGCATCGCCACACTCGATTATGTGGCTGAGGGCAACGACAGGATGGTGGCTTTCAAGAGCAAGACCGACGTGAAGAACCCTGGCGGCAACAAGAACAACGTGCGCGACCTCATCATCAGATATTTCAAGGAAGCCTCGGCAAAGGGCATCGTCATCGACGCCAATGTAGAGGGAAGATTCGTAAGAAACAAATAACCACGACACTATGAACTACAAGAAGATATTCCTTATCGCCTTGATGTGCGCCACGATCAGCTGCGCATCGGCGAAGATAAAGAAGCTGGTGATTCTCCACACCAACGACACCCACAGTTGTGTAATGCCTCTGAAGACCACTCTCAAAGACACTCTCGTGGCAGGACGCGGCGGATTCCTGCGCCGTGTGGAGATGGTGAAGGAACAAAGGGCTGACAATCCGCAGCTGCTGCTGTTCGACAGCGGCGACTTCTCACAGGGTTCGCCATACTATTCCATGTTCCGCGGCGATGTGGAGATTGGCCTTATGAACATGATGGGCTACGATGCCGCTACCATCGGAAACCACGAATTTGACTTCGGCATCGAAAACATGGCGCGCATCTTCAAGATGGCGAAATTCCCCATCGTATGTGCCAACTATGACTTCAGCGGCACTTGTCTGGAGGGCATCGTGAAGCCCTACACCATCATAAAGAGAGGCGGAATGAAGATCGGAGTGTTCGGCTTGTCGCCGGAGCTCGACGGACTGGTGTCGGCAAAGAACTGCCCTGGAGTGAAATATCTCGACCCTATAGAAAAGGCGCAGCAAACTGCCGACTATCTGAAGCTGAAGGAGAAATGCGACATCGTGATATGTCTCTCGCATCTGGGATGGAACGAAGACGCCATGAACGACAAGGTGATGATGGCAAAGACACGCAACATCGACCTCGTGCTCGGCGGACACTCTCATTCCATGTTCAAAGAGTTGAGATATGCCAAGAACCTCGACGGCAAGAGCATCGGCAACGACCAGAACGGCAAGAGCGGCATCTACGTGGGCAAACTGGTCATCGACATGAAGAAGAAATGACAAGTCTGTAAACTTGTGAAACGGCAATAATGTTTTTACGCATGAAGAACACCATCACCGCTATCGCCGTTGCCCTCATATCATGTATGACGGCAACGGCACAACGCACTCCCAAACACGACTTCGACTTTGAGAAGGTGACTGTGGGAGGAGAGAAGAAAGAGATAAACTGGAAGGACCTTTACAGATTCTTCGACTCCTGGCAGCCGGGCACCCCACCCTGCGGCCTGTCAAGAATCGACGACGAGTTCTTCATCTCGCGCCAGCGTCCGCTCAAGCGCATCACCGACGGCGACTATCAGGTGAGAAGCGACGTGGAGGCAGAGCGCAGGATGTTCTTGTGGACTCCGCTCGACGACCCTACGACGAAATGGAAGGCTCTGCCCCGCTACTGTTTTGAGGGCGACAACTTCTCCATGTGGCAGTATATCGACACCCACGGCAACTGGTCGGCACCATGGCTGAGAGTGTCGGCGGGCATCAGCGATGCGGCGGCAAAAAACGGTGTCACGGTGGGATGCGTGCTCTCGGTGCCTTGGGATGCCGAAGTAGGCGACACCGTGAAGGCGAGCTATTCGCAGACGCTGATGAAACTGGCGGAGAGAAATGCCGACGGTTCGTTCCGTAACTCTCTGAAACTTGCCCGTCTGATGAAATACTACGGCATCAACGCCCTGGGAGTGAACTCGGAATTCAATACCGACAAGGCAACGATGATGCGGCTGCAGGATTTCTTCATCGACGTCCACCGCAAGGCGAAGGACATCGGATGGACCTTCGAACTGCAATGGTATGACGTGACCGACGACAACGGAGAACTGTCGCTCGACTGCGGACTCGGCGAACAGAACAAGAGGATGTTCGGCACGAAAGACAGCATCGCCACAGACCGTCTTTTTGCCAACTACAACTGGACGGACGACATTCTGAAGGCGTCGGCAAAATACGCTCGGTCGCTGGGCAGAAGTCCTTACGACTATTATGCCGGATTCGACATTCAGGGACGTGCGTGGAACAACAAGCACTGGCAGGACCTCGTGAACAACGACATATCGGTGGGAGTATGGGGAGCACACTCACAGAACCTGCTGCACCAGAGCGCCACCGACGACGGCACGGCTGACGTCATCATCCAGAAGGCGTATCTGCTGAAACAGGAACTGTCGTTCTCCGGCGGCTACCGCAACCCTGCCCTACTGCCGGAGGTACGCACAGACTGTTCTCTGTCTAACGCGGACCTCAGGACCTTCCACGGACTTGCCCGTCTGCTGACGGCAAAGTCAACGATACAGCAGGTGCCGTTCGTCACCCGTTTCAATCTGGGCAACGGACTTCACTACTACAAGGACGGAAAGGTGGCTTTCGACTCCAAATGGTATAACCTCAACACCCAGGACTACCTGCCGACATGGCGCTTCTGGATAACCGACGAGAATGACCGGACTACGGCAGAGAACATCGGTTCGTTTGTCAATGCCGGACTGTCGTGGGACGACAGCTACACCGGCGGCTCGTGTCTGCAGTTGCATGGTGCGACGAAGTTCTCACGCATAAAACTCTTCAAGACAAGACTCCTAACGCAGCCCTCCTACGAACTGTCGCTGACATACAAGATGCCGAAAGGCAGGGACACACACGCCAGACTCTTCGTGGCGCTCAAAGGCAACACGTCGGAATACAAGGAGATAGCGCTGCCTGCAGCAAAAAGGGAGAACACATGGACCACATTCAAGACGCCGCTGAAAAAGCTGGGACTGAAAGCCGGCGACGAGGTGGCGATGATGGGAATAGTGGTGGAAGGCACCGGCGACGACTACGTGATGAACATCGGCGAGATGGCTATCCGCAACCCCAGACAGCACTTCAACACCGTGAAGCCATGGATAAAGGAAATTGAGGTGATGCGGGGATGGAACAACTCCGTGGACTTCAAGATGCGCTATGCCTCCAAGGAGGAAAAGGGCGACGAGAAGACATACAACGACGAGGTGGGCACCTGGTATTACGAGATATACTTCCAGCAGAAAGGCAGACCGCAGCAGCTGCTCACCGCCACGGAATCATGGGCGGCTTACGTGATCGGCGCTCCGCTGGCTGAAGGCTGCAAGAGGGAATGCCGATTCGGCGTGCGTGCCGTGTCGCCGGACGGACAGCAGGGCTCTGACATAGCATGGAGCGACTACAGGGTGATTGAATACAACACCCTGAACAGCACACCGGCTATCGACCGCGACAGGATAAAGCCGGGAGAGACTTTCACCATATATTATAAGGACAACATGATGCCGCCGGCAAAGGAATGGAGAATCATCGACGCTCTGACTGACAAGGTGGTGGCGAAGGCGGAGAACTCCACTTCTATCTCTACAAGTATCGACAAGGAGGGAATCTACGACCTTATGACAGTCAACGGCGACGGTTCGCAGACGATGACACGCGGACTGGTGAAGGTGTCGCCTCTCTCCTCCACATCGAAGGCGCTCAAGCTCAACGATCCGTATATGCTGACAATTCCTGCCGAAGCGTTGCCGGGACTGGAATACTCGGTAGCCCTATGGGTGAAGGCTGACGACTGGACGCACGACAAGCAGGGAACGAACATCGTATCGAAGAATTCAATAGCCGACAAATGGCCGTTCAACAACTGGGGCGACCTGTGGGTGCAGGTTTGTCCGCCATGGACCGACGAGAAGAGCGGCGTGGCGCATCCTGCCAACGAGATAATGTATCGCACGATGGGCTGCGGCGGCGACATCGAAGGTCATGGCGACATGACGACAGACGGATACAGCATTCCAGCAGGCGTGTGGACCCACATCATGGTGACGCAAGACAAGGAGAAGGTGCAGAGGGTGTATATAAACGGAAGGCTCGTGGCTGGTCCGCTACAGATGCCGGAATCTACACGCCGCGAACTGATGCCTGCCGACAACAAGAGGATCGACCACAATGCCGTGGCTGACATCCGGATCGGCGGAAGCGGTGTGTATAAGGCAGGACTCAACGGTGCCATCGACGATGTGCAGATATGGAACAGGGCGCTGACCGCCGAGGAGGTGCTGCGATGTATGAAGGGTTTCACCGACAAAGAGGTGCCGGAGGGTCTTTCTGCCTACTTCACTTTCGAGGAGACCGATGCCGACGGCGTCTTCCCTAACCACGGCAAGACTCCTGGCTGTCAGGCTCGCATCATGAGGATGGCTGACTCTGGCGGTGAATACACTGGAAAAGCGAAATATGTGGACCGCAACGGCGAAGCAGGACTGAAGAGTCAAGCCTCAACAAGCGACCGTCCACTGTAAAAATCAACTTAAACCAATCGGTCATCAGACTGTTTTGGGGGTTAAACGTCCTAATTACCGAGTTGAGGGTTCCCCCCACAATCGGTTGTTAGGACGCTTACTATATTTTAATATAACTGCTTGAATTTTGCATTTACCCACCAAAGGCAGGGGCCACACTCGTTGATATCATCGAAAATGTACTGAAAAGAGGAAAAACAAAAAATCATCAGACCATCTGATTTTACCCATAACCGTCTGAGTCTCTGACGGTTAAGCATCTGACAACTGTCAGAAATCATCTGAATGGTTCAGCCTGCGGCATCAGCAGCCGCCCTAAAAGCAAAAAAGGATGTACCAAACATCAAGTTCAGATACATCCTTAAGACTTGTAGCGGGACCCAGGATTGAACTGGGGACCTCATGATTATGAAT
>CAVBFA010000159.1:0-7542 GCA_963594595.1 Oscillibacter sp.
GGATATAATATATAAAACGACAGCACTATGAAGCATATAACAATAAAGGACATAGCAAAATCACTTTGCATATCGGTATCCACAGTGTCACGGGCGCTTACTGACGACAAGAACATACGCAAGGAAACACGGGATATGGTCATGGCTGAAGCAAAACGGCTTGGATATAAGCGTAACCCTGTGGCGATGAACCTGAAAATGGGTCGCACTAACACGATTGGAGTCATTGTTCCAGAGATGCATACGCCATATGCCTCACAAGTAATAAGCGGCATACAGGAAGTCTTGTATAAGAAGAACCAGAAAGTAGTGTTGGCAGAAAGCGACGAGAATGCAGAACAGGAATATGAGAACCTGAACATGATGGAGCAGTTCATGGTAGACGGATTGATTGTAAGCATGTGCAGCTACAGGAAAAACACCGACAAATATCTGCAACTGGCAAAGCAGGGCATGGCCATCGTCTTCTACGACCGCATACCTTACGGATTAGACATGCCACAAGTGCTGGTTGACGACAACAACGACTCCTTTTTCATGGTGGAACATCTTATTCGTCTGGGGCGTAAACGCATTGCCTACATACAAGGTCCCGCCGACATATACAACACACACACGAGAGGACAAGGGTATCGTGAGGCGATGGAAAAATTCAAGCTATACGATCCGGCACTGATCGTACAGACCGGCATGACATTCAAGGATGGAGCCGACGCTATCGACCGTCTGACAAGCAACGGCATTGATTTCGACGCAGTATATGCTTTTACCGACACATTGGCTATAGGAGCCATGAACCGTCTGCAGGATATCGGTAAGCGTGTGCCTGATGATGTTTTCGTTGCAGGATTCTCTGGTACAGAACTTTCCACTATCGTTTCCCCACGCCTCACTACTATGGAACCTCCTCTTGAGGAAATGGGAAAGAAAGCAGCAGAAATGGTGATGGAGAAAATAAACAATCCGGAAATGGAAAATCGCAAAGTGGTACTGAAGACAACTATGCGGAAGAGAGAATCTACGGGAGAAAAAGAAGACTGAAACGATTTCAAACGTTTGCAGATTTTGGAAACGATTGCGGGAACGTTTGCATGATTTTACGCCACCCGGTTGTATTGACATATCACGATTAAGCCATACATTTGCTGCAAGAAAACAATTTATCAAACGTAATAACTTGAAATCTATGGCAAACAATGTTAATGGTTATTCTTATGACCGCAATCAGGTAAAGGCAGGAATACTGCATTTTGGAGTAGGCAACTTTCATCGTGCCCACTTGGAGTACATGACAAACAAGCTGCTTGAGAACACTTCACAGCAGAATTGGGGAATATGCGGAGCGATGATCCTTCCGTGTGACGAACATCTCTACCATGCCCTGAAGAAACAGAATGGTGAATACACACTGACTGTATGTGGACGTGATGACAGTATCAATGTTTATAGGATAGGATCGCTCGTCGAACTCTATTGGGGCATTGAAGAACAAGAAAAGATCCTCGACAAGATTGCCGACAAAGACATCAAGATCATAACCCTCACCATTACCGAGGGAGGATACAACATCTCACGCCAGACAGGAGAGTTCATGCTCGACAACGAGCAGGTGGCACACGATCTGAATAATCCGAAACGCCCTCAGACTGCTTTCGGATATGTGGCAGAGGGATTGCGTCGCCGCAAGGCTGCCGGCAACGGACCTATAACGATTCTGTCTTGCGACAACCTGCAGCATAATGGGAATACGGCACGAAAGGCATTCATGACTTTCGTGGAGAACCAAGACAAGGAACTTGCCGCATGGATGAAGGAGAATGTGACATTCCCGAATTCAATGGTAGACCGTATAACCCCAGCCACACGTCCCGACGACATCGAACGTCTGAACAGCCAGAACGGCACAAACGATGAGGCTCCGGTATATTGTGAGGATTTCATACAGTGGGTAGTGGAAGACAACTTTGCCGCCGGCAGACCTGAATGGGAAACAGTAGGTGCCCAGATGACCGATGACGTTACGGCATTCGAGAACATGAAGCTCAGCTTGCTGAACGCTTCACACACACTGCTTTCTTATCCTTCATTCCTCAGCGGCTATCGCAAGGTTGACGCTGCCATGCACGACGAGAGGATAAAGAAGTTTGTACGTGCCTTTATGGATGAGGACATCACGCCATACGTTCCTGCACCAGCCGATACCGACCTTGAAGAATACAAGCAGACTCTCGTAGAGCGTTTCGGCAACCGCATGGTAAGCGACCAGGTGGCACGTCTGTGCTTCGACGGTGCAAGCAAGTTCCCTGTATACGTGATGCCTAACCTTGAAAAGATGATTGCCGACAATACCAACGGCAAGAACGTGGAATTCAAGCGTGTGGCATATCTGTTCGCAGCATATCGTCATTATCTGAAATATCATACAGACGACAACGGCGAAGTTTTTGAAGTTGCTGACCCTTGGCTCACGGCAGACGACTGGAAACTCATAAAGAGCGACAACGTGTCTGACTTCCTTGGTGTTTCAGCATTTACCAGCACCAACCTTAAGGATGCTGCCGATTTCGCAGGTCTATATGAAAAGATGGCGTCTGACATCAAGGATAATGGTGCCATGAAGGTTTTAGAGGAAAAGATACTGTAAGCAATGACCATTCTCTGGAATTCAAGAGCTTACATCTTGAATTCCAGAGAAATCAAGTATTAACTTATAAATCGCTGAACAATGAGAATATCAATAAAAAACGCAGGTCCGTTTCTACTCCTGACATTCGTGTATTTTATTGTAGGATTCCTTACCACAGTAAACGGACAGTGCCAAGGGCCATTGAAGGTTGCATTTTTGAGCGAGGTTACGGAAAACAATAATTCTCTGACTACGCTCATCTCCTTCTCCTTTTTCCTTGGCTACCTGCTGAACAGTTCAAAGACAGGGCGAATGATGAACAGGCTGGGCTACAAGAAAACTCTCATACGCTCCATGATGGTCATGGTCATGGGAGTTGCCTTTTATTTTGCCTCGGCGCTGTGTGCTGAATATTGCAGTGATGTGACGATAGGTTTTGGAAATGACATAGTACCGATTGGCTATTTTGTTTTCTTGTTGGGCTCTTATATAATGGGTACTTCTGCCGCAATGCTCCAGGTGGTGATCAATCCATATATCGCTGCCTACCCGTTGCCTGGCACCCAGGCTGTACAGCGAATGAACTTCACTTGTGCCATAAATTCAATAGGCACTACGATAGCTCCGTTCTTTGTCACCGCAGTAATGTTTTCCGGTGTGCCTCTTGACAGAGTCTCCGCCAGCCAGCTCACATTGCCATTCCTTGTGATGATGATTGTCATCGCATTCACCACATGGACTACATCAAAAGCAAGTCTTCCTGACATTGAAGGCACAAGAGAAGAAGTGTCCGACAAGCCCCGTCGCAGTATATGGTCGTTCCGTCATCTCAGATATGGAGTCATCACCATATTCTTTTATGTCGGAACAGAAGTCGGAGTGGGCAACAACATGAACCTGCATGCCATGGATTTGATGAAGCAGGGGTATGATTTGTCACCGGCCCTTCTTGCCACTCTCTATTGGGGCGGTTTCCTGGTTGGAAGAATGGTGTCGGCAGGATTGAAGAATGTCGCCCCGCGCCCCATGCTCATCACTGTAACCGTGGCGACAATAGCTCTGATGACAACATCACTGTTTACTGAAAATCTGTGGCTGATGGCAGCCGTCGGACTTTTTCATAGCGTGATGTGGAGTTGCATATTCACACTTTCGGTCGACGGATTGAAAGAATACACATCAAAGGCTTCGGGCATTTTCATGATGGGAGTTTTTGGCGGAGCCGTTTTTCCTGTACTTCAAGGAATGCTTGCCGACAGTATGGGTTCATGGCAATATACGTGGTTGATACCGTTGTTCTGTGAATTCGTGATACTATGGTATGGTTTGATAGGATACAGAAAAGCAGCAAAAGACCAAATCGCATAATTCCTTCTGCCACATTTTTGTTTATACTGATTATAGTTCGTACCTTTGTGCCATAATCCATATTATGAATTAAATACAGATATGACGCAAACAGTATGAGCGAATTACCACACCTTATAAAAGACCTTGCCCTTATTCTCGTTGTGGCGGGAATAGTGACTATCATTTTCAAGAGACTGAAGCAGCCACTTGTCCTCGGATATGTGGTTGCCGGCTTTCTGGTCAGTCCCAACATGCCCTACACCATGTCGGTGGTCGACATCGCCGACATCCACACATGGGCAGACATCGGAGTGATGTTCCTGCTTTTCTCGCTGGGACTCGATTTCTCGTTCAAGAAGATTCTCAAGATGGGTTCGTCGCCCATCATTGCCACGTGCGCCATCGTGTTCTGCATGATGGCGCTGGGCATCACCGTGGGACACGCCTTCGGATGGGGACGCATGGACTGCATATTCCTCGGCGGAATGCTCGCCATGAGTTCCACCACCATCATATACAAGGCGTTCGACGACCTCGGACTGCGACAGCAGCGCTTTGCCAGCATGGTGATGAGCGTGCTAATCCTTGAAGACATGCTCGCCATAGTGATGATGGTGATGCTCTCGGCATTGGCATCGGGGGCCAACCTCGACGGCGGACAGATGCTGGGAAGCGTGGTGCGCATCGGGTTCTTCCTCGTCTTGTGGTTCGTGGTGGGCATATTCGCCATCCCGTGGCTGCTGCGCTCGTCGCGCAAACTGATAAACAGCGAGACGCTACTCATCATATCGCTCGGCCTCTGCTGCGCCATGGCTGTGGTGTCTACACAGGTGGGATTCAGCAGTGCCTTCGGTGCGTTCGTCATGGGTTCCATCCTTGCCGAGACGATAGAGGCTGAGAAGATAATAAAGCTGGTGGAACCGGTGAAGAACCTCTTCGGAGCGATATTCTTCGTCTCCGTGGGTATGCTCGTCGACCCGAAGATTCTCGTGGAATACAGTGTGCCGATTCTCGTCCTCGTGATGACAATCCTCATCGGACAGGCTCTCTTCGGCACCTTCGGTTTCCTCATCAGCGGACAGTCATTGAAGTCTGCCATGCAGTGCGGATTCTCCATGGCTCAGATCGGTGAGTTCTCGTTCATCATTGCCTCGCTCGGACTGTCGCTCGGCGTCATCGGCAATTTCCTCTATCCTGTAGTGGTGGCGGTGAGTGTCATCACCACATTCCTCACGCCATATATGATAAGACTCTCCACACCGACCTACAACAAGCTGGAGAAGCATCTGTCAAAGGACATCATACATATCCTCAACGACTTCGCCATCAGCCGTCCCTCCTCTGCCCCGCAGGGCAACTGGCGCAAACTGCTGATACAGCTGTTCAGAATCACTCTGGTATATTCCATCCTCTCCGTAGCGGTGATAACGCTGATGTTCACCTTCGCCCTTATCCCGCTCCGGCAGATACTGCCCCACTGGTGGGCGAACGCCACATGCGGACTGATGACGATTGCCATGATAGCGCCGTTCTTGAGAGCCATGGTGATGAAGAAGAACCATAGCGAGGAATTCAAGGCGCTTTGGCAAGAGAACTGGATGAACCACGCTCCGCTCATCGTCACCATCATCGTGCGCTTCATGATAGCCATGGCTTTCATATTCTATATCTGCAACTATCTCACCCGCTTCACCCATGCGCTGATGATCGTCATCGCCGTAACGCTGGTCACGCTGATGGTACTGTCGAGAAGACTCAAGAGAAGGAGCATAGAGATGGAGAGGATGTTCATACGCAACCTGCGCTCGAAGGACATCGAAGCACAGGTCTACGGCCACAAGCGTCCGCTCTATGAGGGCCATCTGCTCGACAGAGACATTCATATCTCCGACTTCGACGTGCCGGAGGATTCACGCTGGGCTGGCAAGACACTGGCAGAGATGAAACTGAGGGGACGGTTCGGAGTGAACGTGAGCAGCATCCTGCGCGGCACCCAACGCATCAATATCCCCAACGGCGACAACCTGATATTCCCGGGCGACAAGCTGCAGGTAATCGGCGACGACGACCAGCTGACGGCATTCGGCAAGGCATTGCGAAGCGACATACATCCCGAAGACCCCGACATAGAGAAGAGGGAGATGAAACTGCGCCAGCTCGTGATATGCCGGGACGGACTGTTCTTCGGCAAGACCCTCTCTGAGAGTGGCATCCGCGATGAATACAACTGTATGGTGGTGGGTATGGAGGAAGGCGAAGAGACTCTCTCGCTGCTCACTCCCGACCATAAGTTTGCTGATGAAGACACTATCTGGGTGGTAGGTGAAAAGGAGGATCTGGAACGGCTGCAGAAGGCCAACAGGACGAAAGAGGATTCTAATTCTTGATTCATGATTGCCTTGCAGATGAGATTCTGCTGACTTCACATCCTGAGCCATATAACCCATCCTGACCTCCTCCCTCCCTATTTAAAACACCAATAAAAGAAAAAAAATAAGAAATGAATCCAAAGATCAGAGGTACGATTTGTGGCATCCTCGCCGCTGTCAGCTATGGCACTAACCCGCTTGGTGCCCTAAACCTTTATGCCGACGGTTTGAACACCAACTCAGTGATTTTCTACCGCTACGCCTTCGCCACACTGATTCTCGCAGTGATGATGGTGGCGCAGCGCAAGTCGTTTGCCGTGACGCTACGTGAGATAAAGACGCTGGCGACGCTCGGCACACTGATGGTGGCATCGTCGCTGACATTGTTTTTCAGTTTCAATTTCATGGATGCCGGCATTGCCTCCACCATCCTGTTCGTTTATCCCGTGATGGTGGCTGTGATAATGGCGGTGTTCTTCAAGGAGCGTGTCACGGCAGTTACCGTAGTCTCCATCATCCTCGCCCTCAGCGGCATCAGTCTGCTATACAAGGGTGGCGACGGAGCCACGCTGTCCACCATTGGCGTGCTCTTCGTCATAATATCGTCGCTCACCTATGCCGTGTATATCGTGGTGGTCAACAAGTCGTCGCTGCGCCTGTCGTCGGTCAAGCTCACGTTCTATGTTCTCTTCATCGGCACGTTCATCCTCATCGGCTATTCCTTCGTGGGTCCCGACGCCCAGCTGCAACCGCTCACCTCCATGCACGAACTGGTGTATGCCTTGGTGCTCGCCGTATTCCCCACGGTGATATCACTGGTGCTCATGGTAGTGGCAGTACACGACATCGGTTCTACTCCTACTGCGGTGATGGGAGCCTTGGAACCTATCACGGCGGTTTGCATCGGCATATTCGTCTTCGGCGAGGCTTTCAGCATGCGTCTCGGCATCGGCATCCTGCTTATCCTGACTGCCGTGATTCTCATCGTTACGGGCAAATCCCTGCCTACGCAGCATATCACATACGTGTTCTCACGCATAGGCAATAAGATGAAGAAGAAATGGAGATGGAAGAGTTGAACAGGAACCAGTCTGACCATAACACCCATCCTGACCTTCCCAAAGGGAAGGAACCCCAATAAGGGGTCAGCGGATTTTCCCGGTTGGTAATATCGTATGTTAGGAATAAAGTCGTACC